>CALJIY010000300.1 GCA_937973945.1 uncultured Saprospiraceae bacterium
GGATGAATCAAAATACCCTTTTATTCAGACAGCATGATTGGCAGTTATTTACAAACATCAACACCCTGCCTCAAAAGGCTGGGGTGGAACGATCCAAAATCCTAATTCTTGTAGCTAAAGAGTTAACAGATAATGCATTAGATACAGGGACCGAAGTGCATGTTAATTATGTGAAAAAGCAGGACGGGACAACGAGAGGCGGGCACTTTTTTGTAAGAGATAAGGGGACAGGGATAGCAGGCAATAATGAACATATTGCTCGACTATTTTCTATCAATCGGCCATTAATCAGTACCAAGCGACTCCGATTACCTTACCGAGGCGCACTAGGAAATGGTTTAAGGGTGGTCTCAGGGGCGATGTTTTCTCTAGGTGGGTATATCAATGTAACTACAGGTGGGAGAACTTTAAAAATACAAGCCGCCACAAATGGGCATACGACCTTTGAAATACTCCAAGGCTACGACCCAATGGCTGTTACAGGTTTGAGTGAAGAAGATTTTACAAAAGGGACATTGATTGAATTTTGCACCACTTCCACGGAGTATGATGATTTGAGTAATTTAGTTTGGGCAAACAGGTCTATCTATCTCAATCAAGGCAATATCTATAGTGGCCAAACTTCCCCATTTTGGTATGATTCAGATAGTTTTCATTCCTTATTAGAAACTTGTGCAGCGGATGTAACTGTACAAGAATTTATTTCCAATTTTGATGGATGCAAGGGCATAAAAGGAAAGCAATTAATAGCTCCCTATCAAGAACGAGCTGCAAATAGTTTAACCTTTGAGGAATCTGAACAATTATTGAAAGGGGCACTCACAATTGCCAAAGTGGTAACGCATAATAGACTAGGGATGGTCGGGAAATTGCCAATCGCCTTAGCTTATCATAAAATTAAAACAACGATTACTTTAGAGGCTGCCAAAGGAGAGCATCATGCTACCTTACCAGTGGTTCTTGAAATGTGGGCAGTACCAAAAAAAATGGGCTCTTACCTTTTTGTCAATAAGACAGTAACTACAGCAGCGATTCAAACTAGTTTTCAAGGAAAGTATGCGATTATGTATTACGGCGGCTTAGAAACTTGGTTTGAGAAAAAAATAACAACGCCACTCGCTATTTGGATCAATGTCATCACCCCTTATATGCCGATCACCTCAGATGGCAAAAATCCGAATTTCAAACCTTTATCAACAGACATCAATCAAATGTTTGAGAAAGTAGTGAAATCAGCTGCACGTGCTGCAAAAAAGATGGATAAGGATGGTAAAGTCATTGAAGTCGTATCTCAAAAAAAGATCATTGGAGAGGTCTTGAACCAAGCGGTAGAGAAGGCTAGTGGTAATGGAGAATATCGGTTTTCTCTTCGACAGCTATACTATGCGGTTAGGCCATTGGTGAAATTGGGAAATAATGCAGATTTGAAGTATAGCTATTTTTGTGAGGTGATTGGAGATATAGAAAATGAGCAAGGAAAAGATATCCAAGGAATGTATAGAGATAATAGAGGCTTACTGATTGAACCCCATACAGGAAGAGAAATGCCATTAGGTACACTTTCTGTGGAAAGATATAATCGACCAAAGTGGCGATTTAATAAAGTGTTGTACATTGAGAAAAAAGGATTTTTTGAATTATTAAAAAGTCAAAAAATAGGGGAGAAGTATGATATCGCCTTAATGAGTAGTGAAGGAAATAGTACTAGGGCTGCTAAAGATTTAGTGGACTTATTAGGGGAATCCTCCGAACCAACCCAATTCTTTTGTATCCATGACGCAGACGCAGCAGGTACAACTATTGTAGAAGGATTACAAAAAGCAACTAGAGCAAGAGGTGCTCGAACGGTAGAAATAATAGACTTAGGCTTGCATCCAAAAGAGGCGATTGAAATGGGTTTAGAAATAGAAACTTTTAGTACTAAGAAATATCATAAAGTTGCTGATGCCTATTGGGATTACCAAGACTGGTTTCAAGGAAAACGCGTGGAATTAAATGCCATGAGTTCGCCAGTGTTTATTAAGTGGATAGAGTCCAAACTAGATCAATATCTAGAAAAAGTCATTCCACCCGATACCCATATCACTCCCTTAGTCACCCAAAAAACGGAATCTTTGTTAAAGCTAAAATTAAAGCAAAAAATTATGCAGCAATTGAATATTGATGCTTTAGTAGAGACGGCTTATCAGGATTACAAAACCCCTGTTGAAACTCAAATACAAAAGATGGATTTCGTAGAAGAGATTGAAACAGCCTTTGAGGAAGATGAAACCTTGTCTTGGGAAAGTCCTTTGGATGAGTCTATTGAACAACAAATAGACGAGGCTATAGAGGATTTTGAATTGGGAGATTAATGGGTTTTATTATTACATAGAAGTCACGAACGAGCAGATTTGAACTTTCTAAAAAAAATATCTACCTCCTAGGGTCACCTTTAGAGATAATTGCAATAAAAGGGAAATAGAAACTTCATTATCCTTTAAAAGAATAAAAAGCAATTATCATGAGAAATTTAAATATCATCCTAGTATCGATTCTTTTCGCAGCATTTACCTTCACTTCTTGCGAGAAAGAAAGCATCACCGAACTACAAGACAGCACCACGACAGTAGCTGCCACTAACGAAAGAGGCATTCCTGCAGCAGGCATACACATCGTCAACGAAGCAGTACAAACACAGGCAACAGCCAAAACAATTAGCCAAAGAGCAAGCTCTAGAAGCAGAACGGTTACGGCCATTGATTGTGGTACCGACTACGATGGCTGCACAAAAGGACAAGGCAGTAGCTTAAATATCAATAACTATCCTTCTTGTATCCGAGATTTAAATGCTTCTTTTAATGGCGAAGATCAACTATTCTACTTAGTGGTGCCTTCCACGCCAGAAGCAATCGTTACCTATGAGATCGAATTAACTGGCATGAGCCAAGACTTAGATTTGTTTTTACTAGCACTAGATGCAAACGGCTACATCGCGGATTGCAAAGC
>CALJIY010000301.1 GCA_937973945.1 uncultured Saprospiraceae bacterium
TTGTACTATGGGTTCCTTGATATACCGCAGTCAACAAGGGTGTTCCTATAGTGATGCTTGGTAATTGACTAGGTTCGATCCATTTAATTTGATCTAAGGTTAATGTCCCATTTTCAAAACCAATTCCGATAAAGGGTAAAATGTTTTCATCTGCTCTTATGCGCATTTCCTCCTGGAGCGTATAATCCAAGGTAATATTGGCATTAAACTGTATATCGATGCTTGTTAAGCCTGGCACAGGTGTAGTGATTGTTTTTAGAGTTTTATTACCATTTATTTGAGCAGTAACATTAAGAGACAATACCATTAGAATAACTAGAATCTTGAAAAATTTCATAAGACTTGTTTTTAGAATATTTAAATAATACTCCAAAGGTGAGGGTTATTCCTGCTGGAATCGTCTCAATACATAATTAGGCGTATCATACTATAAATGAGACGACTCAAATTGTGCTAACTTTTTGATATAGAGTGGGATAGGGGTTTGTGGATTGTCAAACTGCACTACTGGATATTCTCTGCTCTAATTCAATATCCAGTAGTTATTTTCTAAAAGAAGAAGGCGATTGTCCAGCAATTCTTTTAAATACGCGATTAAAAGTGGCTTTGCTATTGAAACCACAATCGTAGGCGATCGCCAATATGGACAAATGCTTTTTGGAAGGGTCTAGTAATTGGGCCTTGACGTCTCTGACTCTATATCCATTGATAAAATCATTGAAATTTTTCTGAAGGCCATTATTGATAATAAAAGATAATTGAGAAGTATTGATTTTTGACTTTCTAGATAATTGACTTAAAGTAAGATTAGGATCTAAATATAATTGTTCATTTTCCACCAATAGGCGTAAATCTTCTAATTCCTGTTGATAGGGAAATACTTCTGTACTAAGCTTTAAGGATCGATTTTTCTGTTTCTCGAGATTCAATTTTTCAAAACCTTCCAAGGAGGTAAAATAGCCCATGACACCGACATAGATCACGACTAAAACAGAACAAAACTGATACCACCATTCTTGCGTCCAATGCAAATCAATAATCAGCCCATCGGTGACCATTTGAATCGTATCATAGATAAAAAGAAAGGAATAGACATATAAAAAATTTCGTAACCATCTCAATTCATATTGATAGGTATTGGAGTATTCTTCTTCTAGCTGTTTTCTATATAAGTAATACAATTGAAAAGAAAAAACTAGGTAGACTAACAAGTGAGTCGTAAAAATAATGGCCAGTATAGGCGACAAGTGGTCCATGATCCACAAGTACAAGGGACCATTTTGCGTTTCCTCAAACCCAATTTGAGTGCGGTCATACAAGAGCACTATTATCTGAGACACTACATAAAGGAGTGCAGGAAGAAAGTGAAGGAGCTCTTTTTTTGTAAAGGTAAAACCACGTAGGATAGAGGCTTTGATATAAAAATAAATCAAAGGCCCAACTGCCAATACGAGGGAGATCAAGTAATAATTGATCTTGGTCGTCCGATAGGTATCATACCAAGCCATAAAGCCGATGGTATAAGTCGTTCGATGATAGCAAGTAATCAAGACCAAGGTGGCCAATACTACATCTGAAACCTTCTTATCCAATACATACCGCCTATACAATAACAAGGAGAGTACGAGTCCTTGCGTAACAAGAATTAAAAGGGGTAAAGAGTAAATATTATAGTCAGGAAACATGAATAAGCAATAGGTTTAATGGAGTACTTGTTTAACAACTTCTAAGAATGAATGCAAAAGGAAAGAAAGTGTTCAATGATTTGTCAAATTCTAATGCTATGAACTTTAAGTTTACCAAGATTATTCACAAATTTCGTCAATCCATTTTTGGTCGATATGGCCTTCCTGATTAATATGAAAAACAGCCCCTATTGAACAATCATTTGGGCCAATGGAATCTACCAAATATCTATAATCAAATCCCATATTAAGCGGTTCGCCTAAAATGGCTTGTACATAAGACGTATCGACCTCTAGTTTCATTAAGCTGACGACTTTATTTAAACTTCTGTAATCCCTATGTTTCTGATAGTGTTGACCATATTGCTCTATTTCTGAAAGTTGATGGCATCCTAGCGAAAAACAAAATAGCCCGAATAAAAACAGGGTGATTTTTTTCATAATATTTATCGATTTTTATGGTCGATTTTTCATTGGTATTCAACAAATCAACAACAAACGATGCTGTCCAGGTTTTTCCATTGGTGCCCGATGCACACAAGGGAGAACCTCACTTTCTGGATGATCACAGGCCAATCTCCATATATGACCGATGCCTAAGTTAATTGGGCGTGCCTCAGGAATAGCTTGATAGTGTAAATCAAAGAAGTACTCTTTTAGAAAGGAGTCAAAACCGTCCGCTGGGCCATCATATAGTTTTTGGAGTTCGGCACGTATTTCGGGAATAAGAACTTTCTGTATGGCTTGTGCATTTGGTAAAATATCACTCGAAGCACCATAGTAGGTACATAAAAAAGTGTCGACAGGTACAGGAGAACGATCTACATGGTAAGAATACACGTCGGTTGGAAAAAACGGATAGGAGTCGTCTCGCTCATAAGACTTGATCACATTCAGGATTGGAGCGGCCCCATAGGATTCAAACAGCTGTAAGTCCTGTAAAATAATATTCCTAGCAAGCTGTCCATCTTTACTTAAGGTCAACTCACGAAGCTCCGCTGGATCAAGCACCCGAATATCTTCTTGTAGATCTACTTTTTCTACGATCTCTGAAAAATCGCCGACTGGTTGACGCGTCCAGCAAATAGCGTTGATCATCCCCTGAAAAGGCGTAGAGATGAGGTCTTGAAAGTTAGAGACCTGTTGAATTTGCGCTTCTGTCGGGGAGATATTTATCATAAAGGGCAAATTAAGTATAAATTCATTTGAATGCTATAATGGACTTTTATTTATTATCTATGGTCTTTTTTTACTCAACATATATATCCAAGGAGGCAAGCAGGATTTATAATGTTCCCAAGTGCCGGGGCTATCTTCAAAAGAGGAACCAATTTCTTCTTTATAGCTGACTATTTCAATTCCTCTACTTATTAAACCATTAATTATTGTGGACATCGTGTGTCTATATTCTTGAGGGCTTTCTATCTTAATTTCTTTATTCTTAGCATTTGTAAAATTCCAATTGGAATCAATTGTTTTTATAGGATAACCATCTTGATATGGTTGCCATATAGGATACCCTCGACCTTCCCATAATTCTTCTTTTTTCCATTCTTTTTCCCAACAACCATTTTTCCAGGAACCATGAACATAAGGATTATGAAACATGATATCATACAGTCCATTTGGTTTTAAAATTCTACTAACTTCATCGAATACCTTTTCTACACTTGGAATATAATTAATGGAATATGGATGATATACAATATCAAACTCTTCATCTCTACAAAAGGACAAATTTCGCATATCCGATTTTACAATTCTTATTTGCTGCTGATATTTTTGAGATACTAATTTATCCTTTTCCAGCTGTTCTTCACTAAAATCGACTACAGTCACATTTCCACCTAATAAAGCAAAAGCAATACTTTGTTGACCACCGCCAGATGCCAAGCAAAGAATATTTTTTCCTTTAAAATCATCCTTGTAAAAACCATGTCTATTAATGTATTCTTTAGCTTCTTCTGGAGTTAATTCAAGCTTAGGCTGTGAACAAAGCACTCCATTTCGAGCTAATTCATCCCATTTTTTTTCATTTTCTTTACTCATATTTCTGTTTGATTATAGCGAGGTAACTTTATAGATATTTGTTACTCGACGCCTTTATATCTTCCGCCAATATTTAGTCCAATCCCTATTGTGAAGAAATTGGGAAAGTCTTCTTTAAATGTATAATTGTATGCGCCCGTAACTCTTAAAAACATAAATTCATAACCGATTCTGGGTGTAATTCCGACTCCAAGCCCTCCAACATCCCTCCCTGATTCTGTAATAGCTGAATTGTTAAAAGTACCAAATGTCCCACCAATAAAAGCACGATTATCCAACTTGTTTAGTATATAATAATCTGTGCTTACTGCAAAAGAAGTACTTACGCCAGCACCTCTTAGGAGTTCACCAAAGTATTCATCAAAAAAATGCCATTCGTACTTAAGTCCGACAGAAAATTTGTCATTCAAGTTAAGGCGGGCTTCGGTAGAAAATCCAATGGCCTTGCCAATGTTTTTAGTTGTTGGAGCGATATGTTTTATGCTTAAAATATCCCATTCTACTGTTTTATAATTTTGGGAAAATGCCAAGCTTATCGTTGAGGCATACACTATTAAGAGAAGCAATTTTTTAAGCATAAATATTTTTTTGTATGTAATAGACTTGTGACAATTGGGTAAGGAGAATAATTGAAATTAGGTAGCTCCATTGCTTCATTTTTCCTGATTTTGTGATCAACTCTTTTAAAACCGTTCTTTCGAATCCTCAAGTTCCCAAATTTTGTCAGTTAGCCTAAACTCCTTGAACATTTGTTTTGCTTCTTCAACAGTCCATTTTGTCCAATCGGGATTTAAATGATTGCCGTACCATTTCTTCGAAAAATGCCAAACATTTTCAATA
>CALJIY010000302.1 GCA_937973945.1 uncultured Saprospiraceae bacterium
ATCACCCAGTATGTGATTGATTTATATAATAATCCTGCAGATGAAGATATGTTTGACCATACGGTAGAAGATATTTCTTTAGCAGGAACGGCTGTAGATTTCGGAAACCTATTTGATTTCGCCACTTTCGATCCTTGTTATGATCCAAATTCCGTGTCAGCCACTGGCGCAATACATGGAGGTGCAATTGGTGCAGTTTCTTTCTGTTCGGAGTTATCTACTAGTGTATTTGAGGTAGATTATGCTGGCACCCTCAACTTAAAAGCCAGACCAAATCCGATGACCAATGATGCTGCTTTTGATTATACCCTAAGTCAAACAGGTCAAGTTAGATTGTCTATACACAATATGATGGGACAAGAAATTGACGTATTGGTAAATGGTCAACAACAAATAGGAGTACACACGGTCAATTATGGTATAGCTCAGCATTTACCTAAAGGGGTATATATAGCTAGACTACAAACAGAGGAAGGACATATGTCTCTGAAGATTATGATTAAGTAAGCCTACACTACTTCAAAATAAGGAATGATAATTTAAGTTGATTTTCATCCCTAAAAGTGTTAGCTATTTTTTATGAATTAGCTTTATGTGAATCGGGATACAGTAGATCAAACCATAAGATTGCTGTATCCCTTTTCTAAAAATTTTTCGCACTAAGGAACGGTCAAAAAATAACTTCTTGATTTTCAGAAAGAGAAGTTATTTGTTAACCAATACTAAAAAATATGAATAAAATTACCTTCTGCTTGCTTGTATGTGTAATTTGGGGGGCTTGTGTGAGTCAACAGCGAGTGGGTTCATCTAATTTTTCCCCTAGTCAACAACTACAAATTCTTACAGAGAAAGCGATTAATAATATAACATTAATTCCGCTTGATTCAATGAAGGTTCCTCGATCGATAAATGAAGATGGTAGTTTGCATGGGGTCAAAACAAGGGACTGGACTAGCGGTTTTTATGCAGGTACGTTTTGGGGGCTGTATAGATTTAGTAAAGATGCAAGGCTAAAAAAAGCAGCGATGGATTGGACATCTTTTCAGAAAAAAGAAAGATATGATGACCATACCCACGATCTAGGGTTTAAAATTTATTGCAGCTTTGGGGAAGGATATCGTTTGATGAATAATGAGGATTACAAGCAAGTCATTATTGATGCTTCTGAGCAGCTGATACAAAGATATAGTGATAAAGTAGGGGCAATTCGGTCTTGGGACCATAATCGAGACAAATGGGATTATCCAGTGATTATTGATAACATGATGAATTTGGAAATGCTATTTGTGGCAACAAAACTTTCGGGCAATCAAAAATATTACGAAATAGCTAACAAGCATGCTCAAAAAACCTTAGCCAACCATTTCCGAACAGACAACAGTTCTTATCATGTCATTGATTACTATCCAGAAAATGGAGAGATTAGAAAACGTAATACTCATCAAGGCCATAGTCATGAGTCTGCTTGGGCAAGAGGCCAAGCTTGGGGATTGTATGGTTTTACAGTAACTTATCGAGAAACAAAAAATCTACAATATTTAGAAAAAGCTAAAGAAATAGCCAATTTCTTTTTTACCCACCCTAATTTACCAACGGATAAAATTCCGTATTGGGATTTTAATGCCCCCAATATTCCAAACGAAGAAAGAGATGCCTCCGCAGCTGCCATTGCCGCAAGTGCGCTAATTGAATTAAGTCAGCATGATACAAAAAACAGTAAAAAATATCTAGCTTGGGCAGATCAAGTACTTTCCTCCTTGAGTTCAAAAACTTATGAAGCCACTACTCCACCCTTTTTTGTCACCCAATGTGTAGGATCAAAACCGCATAATTCAGAAATTAATGTCCCTATCAGCTATGCAGATTACTATTTCGTAGAAGCACTTTTGCGTCGAAATGCCCTTATGAAAAATGGGTCACTCTCTGAGGTGATTGCCGACTAATTCCTATAAGCATTTCTTAAAAAAGAGAAACAAGAACAGGGAACGAAAAGTTATTCAAATGAAAATTATTTTGCGTCGATTGTAAACGAAAATCATCTCTATTCTAAAAATTATTACAAGAAAATGTGGAAAAATGATATAGATAATCATCCATCTAAATGGATATATTTAATTGGCTATTTTATTTTGTTTAGTGCTTGTTCCAATGCACAGAAAAAAATAGTGAAGCCTACATTAACGTTTCAAAGAACCATCCAAAATATTAATCAAGATTGGCAATATTTAGAAGAAAATCATACAGCACTATCCGCAGTTAAGCAAGCGAATAATTGGGAACAAATCAACCTACCCCATACTTGGAATCGGTGGGATGCTACTGACTTAGTGCCAGGCTATCGAAGGAATGCTAGCTGGTATAAAAAAAACATAATAATTCCAGCTCAAGAAAAGGTGCAGTATTTATTGTACTTTGAAGCAGTCAATTTACAAGCACAAGTTTATGTAAATGGGCAATTAGCAGGAAGTCACATAGGAGGTTATGTGGGGTTTGAAATAGATATTACTAACTACGTAAAACAGGGATTACCAAACGAAATTTTAGTTAGAGCTGATAATGGATATAATCGAGATATTATTCCTTCTCAAAAAGCAGACTTCTTTATATATGGAGGAATTACAAGAGATGTTTTTTTAAAAACTGTTCCGAATCAACACCTTGTCAACGTCGCCGTTAGCACCCCTAAAGTAAGTGCAGTATCAGCACAGACTAATGTAAAAGTTAACATTAAAAATTTACAAACAGATAAATCAACAGCTATTCAATTAGAACTTATTGAAAAAGCATCAGGAAAAATAGTACTATCTACAAACCATGATAATTTAAACAAAAACGAAGTTTCCATTGACTTACCCATTTTAAAAAATCCATTATTATGGTCACCTGATACGCCAAATTTGTACTTACTAAAAACTAAATTGATACAAGATGGACAAGTACTAGACGAAGTCACCGAAACCATTGGTTATCGTTGGTACGAATTTGAACCGAATGGGCCATTTTTTCTCAATGGTAAACGCCTTTTGATTCGAGGAACGCATAGACATGAAGAACATGCAGGCTATGGTATGGCAGTACCTAATGATATTCACCGAAAGGATATGGAGATGATAAAGGAAATGGGGGCTAATTATATTCGCTTGGGACATTACCCACAAGACCCTGAAGTATATAAGGCAGCTAATGAATTGGGCCTCATTCTTTGGGATGAATTGCCTTGGTGTAGAGGAGGTGTGGGAGAAGCAATATGGAAAAATAATACTACGCGATTGTTAGAAGAGCAAATCCAACAGAATTACAATCATCCAAGTATTTTCTTTTGGTCCATCGGAAATGAGATTTATTGGTTGCCTGATTTCCCAAATGGGGGGGATACTGAAAAAATTAATCAGGTAGTTGCTCAATTACATAATAAATGCCATGAGTTAGATCCCTACCGCTTAACAGCTATAAGAAAATATTATGATGGTGCAGATTTAGTAGATGTATTTTCTCCTTCTATCTGGTCAGGTTGGTACTCTGGTGTATATGATAATTACGAAGCCACGTTAGAAAAAAATCGTCCTAAGTATCCTCGTTTTTTACACATGGAGTACGGCGGATCAAGTCATGTTGGACGACATACCGAAACACCAATTACTGGCAAAGGATTGGTCAATGAAGATGAGTGGGCAGAAACCATTAATCAAGCCAATGTTACTAATGTTGCCAAAAAAGGAGATTGGTCAGAAAGTTATATAGTAGATTTATTCGATTGGTATTTAAGTGTTACTGAAAAATTAGATTGGTTCCCAGGGAATGCACAGTGGGCGTTTAAAGATTTTGGTACGCCTTTACGGCCAGAAAATGCCATTCCTTATATTAACCAAAAAGGATTGGTGGACCGATCAGGGGAGCCAAAAGATGCCTATTATGTTTTCAAAAGTTATTGGGCAGAAGAACCTTTTTCCTATATTGAATCCCATACTTGGACAGAGAGGAGTGGACCTAAAGATAAGGCTAGAAATATCTCCGTGTTCAGTAATGGTGAGATAGTCGAACTAACACTTAATGGGCAATCCCAAGGAAAAAAACAACGAACCATTGGGGAATTTCCTGCTAGTGGATTAAATTGGAATATTACTTTTGAGGAAGGAAAAAACACCTTAATTGCCAACGCTTTCCAGCAAGATCAAGTAGTGGCTAAGGACACATTAATCATCAATTATACATATCAAAAAGCGGGAAAGCCTCATCGCATCACTTTGGGTACCTCTACTCTTTCAAATGGAAATATCTTAGTTACTGCTACGATGGTAGATAATAATAACCAGAGAGTTTTGGATTATGAAGACCGTTGCTATTTTACCCTTTTGGATGGTAATAGTAAATTACTCAAACACTACGGCACTCCAACTAGAAGCCAACAAATAGAAATGGCAAATGGTCAAGCAGCAATTGAATTAGTCCCTTCCATTGGAAGGACAGTTGTAGAAGCTAGAAATCAAGATTTTAAAGGAAGTTATATTGAATTAAAATTTGATAACAATAGAAAACTTGTAGATTAAGGACACAGAGTTCACAAAGCCGACACAGAGTTCTCAGAACAAATCCCTTTGTGCGCACCGTGTCCAAAAAAAACCAACATATGCACTCTATCATAAAAATACTCACTTTATCCCTGGTCATAGGAGTCATCGGGTGCGGTACAGCAACTAACACTAAAGAGGCTACCAACTCTAAGGAAACTCCTTCCCAGCAATCGGTTAAAAAAACACAAGCACTGATCCTTACACAACCCTTTGACTTTGATCCATCGGATAAAAATAAAATAACGGGTAAGTATGTAGCGCAGGAAAAACTGATCATCCCCAATAACTTAGCCACACAAAGTAAATGGATCATGTTTGAAGGACCTGTTCTAGAAAACGATGTGATTGCTTATCGGCACTATGCTGACAGCCGCCATAGATTTGATATTTATGCTAAAAGCGTTACAGATTTAGTGATGGATACGGTTGGTTGGAACTATCATATTATCACGAATTGGGGATCAGATGTTTTAAAAGTTGGCAATTCTTTAGGTATTG
>CALJIY010000303.1 GCA_937973945.1 uncultured Saprospiraceae bacterium
AGGGATTTGGAAAATAATAACCTACGCATTTGACTCGTCCTTTTTCCTTTTAAGAAACCTAAAAAATGAGTCCGTAGCTCGGCTATGCACTAATTTTTTAAATTCCTTAAAAGAAAAAATTACTTCGTCAAATTTGCGTAGTTTATTAATTTCCAAATCCCTAAAGTCAAACCAATCAACTATGACCAATAAATTAATGACCCTCTTAGTCCTCGTATTATACACCCTCCCCATAATCGCCCAAGTACCCACCCCCGAATCTGTATTCGGCTTCAAAGTAGGCGCAGATTACAAACTGGCTGACTATGACCAAATGCTATCCTATTACGATCAATTAGTCGCCAGTTCTGATCGAGTACAAATGATAGAGATTGGGAAGTCGGTCATGGGACGACCCATTAAATTGATGTTTATTTCGTCCAAAGAAAATTTGCAGCAATTAGACCGTTGGAAAACGATTAGTACGCAATTGGCTAGGGCAAAAATCCCGATGCAAGAAGCAGAGACATTAGTAAAAGAAGGTAAATCTATCGTTTGGATAGATGCAGGAATGCACGCCAGCGAACGAGCGCACGCCCAAATGAGTAGTGAATTAGCCTATAAAATAGCGACAGAGGAAACGGAAGAAATGCGGAAAATACGGGATAATGTAGTCGTTTTATTATGCCCCGTCATTAATCCAGATGGCGTAGATATTATTGTCGATTGGTATAGAAAGCAATTGGGTACTCCATTTGAAACGTCTCGTACGCCTATCCTCTATCAAAAATATGTAGGACATGATAATAATAGGGATTGGTTTATGAATAATATGCCTGAGACTCGGGCAGCGACGAATATTTTATACCGAGAATGGTATCCTCAAATTATTCATAATCACCATCAAACCTCTCCTGCATGGGCGAGAATATTTTTGCCGCCATTTCGAAGCCCTGTCAATCCTCGAATTCATCCTGGTGTAACGACAAGTGTGAATATGGTCGGTACAGCAATGGCGAATCGTTTTGCGATGAAAAAAATGCCCGGGGTGATTTCTGGAACCAACTTTAGTATGTGGTGGAACGGAGGTATGCGAACCGCCCCTTATTACCACAATATGATTGGTATCTTAACAGAGGTCGCACATGCCACACCGACTCCTAGATATTATGACCCTGCTAAAAAACCTAAAACGGTCGCAGGTATTCGTTCAGATGGTACAGAAGTTTTTTACCCATATCCTTGGGAAGGAGGAGATTCTCATTTTAGAGATGCGGTGGATTATATGATTACGGCTTCTATGGGTATACTAGATTTGGCTGCAGATAGAAAAGAAGAATTTCTACAGAACATCTACACGATGGGCAAGGATGCCATTGAAAATGATAAAGAGGCATTTGCTTATATTTTACCTACGGATCAATGGGACAATAGCGAAGCTATTAAACTAGTAGAGGTGCTACAGAGAGGTGGCTTAGAAGCAACAGAAGCAACGGCTGATTTCACAGCTAATGGAAAGTCTTACAAATCAGGCTCAATCATTTTCTATGGGGCACAAGCCTTTCGACCTTTCTTAATAGATTTATTAGAGAAGCAGGCTTATCCAAATCAATATCTATATCCCGGTGGCCCACCAAAGCCACCTTATGATTTGGCGGGTTGGACGCTACCGCTTCAAATGGGCGTACAAGTGGATCGAGTGGATGAAAAATTCCAAGCTTCCACCAAAGCCTTAACAGGTATTATAAAAGCGAAAGCACAAAAGGTGAGTTCGACTAAGGCAGGCTATACTTTTGATTGTAAAGAAAATGCTTCCTATACCGCTGTGAATAAATTAGTGCAAAGCGGTTATACGGTGAACATTCAAGAAGATGGTTCTTTTACAGTAGCCTCCGCAGATGGATTAGAGGACGTAATTGAAGAACTGGCAAAAACAACTGGAGTCACTTTTACAGGGATATCCAAGTCAAAAAAACAAAAAGGAAAGGCAAAAAAGTTGACTGCTTATAAATTCGGTATTTATAAAAGTTGGGTGGCCAATATGGATGAAGGCTGGACTCGTTGGGTCTTAAAAGAGCATGCCTTTGATGTGGATACCTTATACGATGCCGATATTCGAGCAGGTAATTTGGACCAATACGCAGCAATCATTTTACCAGATCAACGCCCTAAAAGTTTGCTACATGGACATGATGAAAGTAGAATGCCCAAAGAATATACAGGCGGTATAGGTTTGGAAGGGGTAATCAGTTTGTCCAAATATGTCAAAAATGGCGGTACCCTCATTACCTTTGATAAAGCAAGTGATTTAGCGATTGAGCAATTTGGATTACCCATCAAAAATCTAACGAATAATTTAGCTAATGATAAATTCTTTATTCCAGGTTCTTTAATCAGAGCAAAGGTGGACACGAACCATCCTTTAGCAAGCGGCATGCAAGAAGAAGTGGCTGCTTCCTTCTCTAGAAGTCGTGCTTTCGAAATTGCCAAACCTTCTTATAAAGGGGAAGGCGGGGAAGAGAAAATTACAAAAGCCGAAACGCCAGATGTTGATATTATTGTCAAATTTGCAGAAAAAGATTTGTTGTTGAGTGGCTGGGCCAATGGTGAGGAAAAGTATTTGAAAAATAAAGGCGCTATGCTGAATGCGAAATATGGAGAGGGGAATGTGGTATTATTTAGCTTCCGACCTCAATTTCGAGGACAATCTAGAGGTACTTATAAATTGATTTTTAATTCTATTCTGCAGGCTGCTGCGCAGGAATAGTTAAAAGTTGTTTAAGTTATTCTACAAGCAACTGCTTGTAGAATAACTTAAACAACTTCTACTTATCGAACCACCGCCGCTGGCATATTTCGATCATAATTCCCTTTAATCACAGGAGACTGACGGCTCCCTGTATACGTCCGAACATTATAATCTGTATAATCGAATAACTCTTGAATCGTTACTATTTTATCATAATTGCTATCCGCTTCCCCTTTCAATCCTCTAATCAGAAAATGACTAAAAACACCTTGTCGTAGACCAGAGGATTCTAAAGAAGTTTCGTTAGATTTCGAAGAGAGAATAAGCGCTGTCCCTGGGGCGGATTGTGCTAAGCGGGCATAATATTTTGAGACCACATTTTCTGCTTTGGTGGTAGCGCCTTTCATGGCTAATAAACTTCCTGAGTGACAAGCGTCGGCAATGCATAGTTTATATTTAGCTTGACTTCTCTGGAAGATACTATTGATTTCTTCGTGTAATATTTTATTATTAAAACCGTCAAAATCACTAGGCAAGAAAGAACCTTGTAAACCGTGTCCAGAAAAATAAAGTAAGACTAAATCATTTCTACCTGCTTTTAAAAATACATTTTCTAAAGCACCTAATATCTTATTCCGAGTGGCATCTTCATCTATTAATACTTGAAGGTGATCATCTGCTAAGGCGCCGCCTTCTGGACTCTTCAAAAATGCATACATTCGATAGGCATCATCATCTGTGAATTTTAAGGTTGGCATATGGTTATAAGAAGAAACGCCTACGATCACGGCCCATACATTTGATGGCTGAGTCGGTGTGCTATTAGGTCGATTAGTACCGTTTTTCACATGGCGTCCATTGGCCCACATCCCAGTAATTTGATTTCCGTTCCCTAAGTACAAAGTACCTTGTCCATTAAAATTTCCATTGGCCCAATTGCCTTCATATTGATCTCCACTGGCATAGACAATGGTACCATAGCCATGTGGCATTTCATTTTTAAAGGTACCAATATATCTTGCGGATTGTCCTCGGTAAATATAAGTACCTTGACCATTGTAACAGTTTCCTTCAATACAGCCTTCTCCTGCTGCTTTAGCGCTTAGTAGATCTGGTGCTTTATATTCCTTGATGTCGTATTTTTCTTTAGGCGGTGCAGCTTTGGAGAGTAGTACTTTAGTTCCGTTTTGGTCGTAAGCCTGTCCTTTTCGCCATTGCCCTACCCATTCTTTTCCATTTGCGAATGTCTTTTTGCCAGCGCCTTCTGGGTAGCCATTTTTCCAACTGCCTTGGTAGGTCGTATTGTTGGTGTAATAGCAAATACCTTGGCCATGCGAACGACTGTTTACAAAGTCGCCAGTATATTTAGCACCACTAGGATAGACAAAAGTGCCTGTTCCATTTGTACAGTTACCAGAAATACATTGTGCAGAAAGCAAGAAAGGGGTGGATGCGATAAGAAATACGTAAAGGAATTGTAGAGGGTAAAGCTGATTTGTCATAGCTTACTTAAATGTTATGGGATGTTTTCTCAATAGTTGTTACTTATTTATTGATCAACATAAGGCGCTTATATTAAGCAATTCAATAAATTGTAACTTTTATACATATTACAAACAAAGTACCAAAGATTGAATTGCTTGTTATCTTAACGTATTTAAGATGGAAAACTTATTTATGAGGGAGAGTATTTTTGATTTTAGGTTTATGTTAACGCTGACAGGAATAAAGAACAGAGAAGTGAGAGCAGAGACAGATGTTGTTCAAAATGACTAAATTTCGCTATTTGCAAACGAAACCTGTCTCTGTCCTCTCATCTCTGCTCTCTGTTCTATTCATTAAAAAGGGTTTACTCTGCCTGCTGCAATACATACGCCCGCAAATCCTGCAACTGCTGTTCCGACATTTTTTCCTTAGTATAATGCGGCATATAACTGCCCTTGCCTGGAAGCGGTGAAGTACCCCATCGAGTAACTTGGTACATCGAATACCGACTATAGGTTGGGAGATGCTTTTTCAAATGTCGAAAACTTAATTTAGAATCATCTAAGGCAAAGAAAGAATAGCGCTCATTTTCATGACAATGCTTACAGCTTAAATCATAGACTAACTTTCCATTCTGCGGATCACCAGCATAAGCTTCACCTTTTTTTCTGTCTTTAGGAGGCGGGATGAAAGTAGCAGGGGCCCCTTTTATATATTTAGATTTGATGATGGCGATGGCACTATCTTTTTCGAGGTCCTCTTTCATAGCTGTTTCGATAAAATCTTTTTCTTCCTCAGATAAGATTAAATCATCAAATTGTAATTCTAAAGTCCATAGGTAGGCTAGGATAGACTCTAATTCCCATTGTTTTAGTTTTCTACCTTGGGCACATTCTACGGCACAAAGTTGAATCGCTTCGTAGATGTTCTTACGGGCTTTCAAAACTAGATCGCCATATTTTTTATAGTAGTCGCCATTATAAAAATTCTCTCTATTCACAGCGCCATACATAGTGGTGCCTTGTAAAAAAGGAATGCCTTTTTCCTGAGCATATTCTAAGCGAGCCTGTGGATCGACTACACTCATATCAGGGTCTTCTCGTTCCACATTATGACAAGAGGTGCAAACGAAGTGCTTACTCTGTTTCTTGGTTCTTTTTCCACTCGGCTTAGTCGAAAAACCGGTGTGAAATAAACGTTTTCCATTTTCTACACTTACATTTTTCAATTGATACTGTGGTGGAAACTTAATAGATTTATCTCCTAATTTCGTTAAAACTTCCGATACAGAATATTGTTCAAAAGCATAGTTGGTAGCTTCTGGTGTTGGACTTAAAAAGTAAGTGCAAAAGAGGATAATTAAAAAAATATACTTCATGTTATTGTTCTAATATACCTTGTGGTTAAAGGAATTA
>CALJIY010000304.1 GCA_937973945.1 uncultured Saprospiraceae bacterium
TTTTTTTAGCGTGGCAATGGTCGTTGTATAATGATCGAATAATCGTTGTCGGATCGTCAAGGTAGTTCCATCACTCGTCTCAATCGCTCTACCTCCAGCAATACCACCCTGCTCTGTCAACATACCAATAGCTCCCATCACAGAAGGATAACTAGAACCATAGCCTGGATAGAAAAAATCAAATGCTTCTCGTGTAAAATAAGAAATCTTGTGTTTATCAAAAGCATGAATATTGGCCATTCCAAAGGTATCCGACAATGCCTCATACTTATCTGGAAGCAGTTTATTTCGAGGCGTCGTGCCCGGCATGGTGAAGTAGTTATTGTTATACCCCTGTTCATGATAATCGACATGTACTTGTGGCATCCATTCTTGGTAGACCCCTATATGTCCTTTTGATTCTGGATGTACACACCAAATCCAATCTCTGTTTAAGTCAAACCAGTAATGATTCGTCCGACCATTCGGCCAGGGCGCATAATGTTCCAAATCATGCGGTTCTTTACCCACTACAGAACGAGCCATTCCATTATACCAATACACATAACGATCTCGTCCATCCGGATTGATGCATGGAAACATGACGAATACCATATTGTCCAATAAGTCCGCAGTGGCATCGTCTTGCGCTGCTGCTAGGCGATAGGCTACTTGCATCGCTGCTTCTGTGGAAGCAGCTTCGTTACCGTGTATATTGTAACTGCAACTTACCACCACTGGATTTTTGTCCATTAAATCTACTGCAGCAGACTCCTTCAAAAGCATTGGATTAGATAACTTTAAATTCGTTTCCCGAATTTCTTCTATTCTATTTTGGTTGTCCTTGGAGCTAATTACTAAATAGATTAATTCTCTACCTTCATAGGTTTCCCCATAGCTACCAAGGGTGATATTGTCAGAAGCAGCAGCCAATTTTTTGAAGTAATTGACCGCATCTTCATAGATGGTAAATCGTTCGCCTAATCTATAATTTAAAATATCTTTAGGGGCAGGAATAGTGGAGTCATAGGACAACTCTGGTTCAAAAGCAAAGCGTTCTTCTATTAACTCTACTTGGCCGAGGAGGCTGGTAAAGAAAAAAGAACAACACAATAATAGGATGTAGTTTTTCATTTTATGAATTAAATTAGTATGACATAATTAAAGGACCACGTAGTATTTTATTATTTAATTTTGGATCGTCGAGGTTTGTAACCTCGATGCTGTACGATTATCATATCGCATCGAAGTTACAAACTTCGACGATCCGCCATAATCATAGGATTTGTCAAAGAATCCGTTTTATTTAGTCTACTGCTAAGGTAATTTTTTAATTCTAATCTCCATAACTTTGAGCATGAGTATAAGTCAAGCAACTTCAGAAATGGAAAAAAAATGGATAACAGGCCTCCAACAAGGAGATGAAAAAGCCCTACAATCCATTTTCAATCAATACTATAAGTATTTATTGGTAACGGCTTATAATATTGTAGGAGATAATGCAAAGGCAAAAGACTTAGTACAAGACGTTTTTTTTGAAATATGGAAAAAGCGCAGTCAATTAGACATACAATTCTCGTTAAAAGCCTATTTACGAAAGGCGGTAGTCAATCGGGGTTTAAATTATTTGAAAATGCATCGACGAATAGACTGGGGCGAGGATCATTTTGATACACAAACGCCTGACCAAGCAGCTTCCCCGCACACCTTAGTAGAAGCCTCTGATTTACAGGTGGTTATCAACGAAACAATTAATAGTCTTCCTCCAAAATGTAAAACCATCTTCACTTTAAGTCGATTTGAAAAGATTGCACATAAAGAAATTGCTCAGCAATTGGATATTTCTACTAAAACAATTGAGAATCATATTACTAAAGCCCTTAAACTTATCCGTTTAGCAGTGGATAAGTACAATGATTTGGGCATTTTCATCTTATTTTCTTTATTACTATAGGGGATCGGGCTTTTTGAGTTGTCTGGAGAGATAAGAAGTTCTAACAAAATTTAGTTTAGATGTTGACAATAATGAACACTGAGACACAGAGTACACTGAGTTATATTTAGTTTAGATGTTGACCATAATGAACACTGAGACACAGAGTACGCTGAGTTATATTTAGTTTAGATGTTGACCGTAATGAACATAGAGGTACTGAGTGCACTGAGTTATAAAATTTCAGTGTTTTCTCCGTGTCTCCGTGTTTCTGTGTTCTAACACAATCTCATAAACTCCTACACCCAACGCCTATTAAAAAAACGTTACACTTAAATAATGGATCAAGAAAAATATATCTCATTACTTCACAAGCAACAGCAAGGCACTATTGATGCAATGGAGCAATCAGCCTTAGAGCATTGGTTGCAACAAGCAGAGATTAATAGGGTATTGGCGGAAAAGATTAAAGAAGAATGGGACTTAACAGCAGCATATGAACCACCTATCTCCTTTGATTTAGAGGAAGAATATACGGCCTTACAACAGCGGATTCGAGTAGACGATGCAAGCACACCTAAACAAGCGTTAGCAAAGGTGGTACCGATCAATCGTACTCGCAATTGGTTATCTTGGGCAGCAGCCATTGCATTAGTGATTGGGGTAGGTACCTGGTTTATGAGTAATCAAGCAAACTCGATTCCTCAATTAACGGTAGATACGGATATCAGCGAAAAAAAGGAAGTGCTATTGGCGGATGGTACTAAAGTTTGGTTGAATGAAAATAGTCAATTACACTACCCTACTGCTTTTAGTGGCGAACAGCGAAAAGTGCAGTTAACAGGGGAAGCTTTTTTTGATGTCCACAAAGATGCTTCCAAACCATTTATTATTGAGACCGCTTCTTCTGAGGTTAAAGTATTAGGCACTTCCTTTAATGTTAGAGCCTTGAAAAAGGAAGCCCAAACAGAAGTGGTCGTTCAAACAGGAAAGGTCCAATTAAGTAGTTTAAAAAATCAGCAATCCGTTTTATTGGTTGCCAACGAAAAAGGCATTCATCAGCACCGCACGAATACCGTTCAAAAATTAGCAGAACAAGATATGAATGAATTGGCTTGGAAAAGTCAAGTCTTGCTATTTAAAGGAACGCCTATACCTGAAGTGTTAGAGAATTTGGAAAGACTGTT
>CALJIY010000305.1 GCA_937973945.1 uncultured Saprospiraceae bacterium
TTGATGTTGACTTAGATGGCATTAAGGATATTGTTGTAAATAGCGTTGATGGTCGATTGATTGCGATCAATGGAGCTACCAATATTCCGCTCTGGAAAATGCAGTTAGCAGACACTTATGACACTTATACCATGCCCGCCCCGGGTGATTTTGTTGGAAATGATAATATTCCAGATTTTTTTTCTAGCTTTGGTAAGGGTCCTTGGCCTAATACAGAATATACGGTGCACACCTTAGTGAATGGAAAAGACGGTCAACTTGTTTTTGTAGATACCCTTGGTACTTTCCAATATGCCTCCCCTGTCGTGACCGATCTAACAAACGATGGAAAAGAGGATGTACTATTAGCCATCAACACTAAAGTGAAGAGTAATCTCGCAGGTAGTAACATGGAATTTCTAGGAAATGACTTAGTTATTTATCCTAGTGGACAAGGAACTCCTTTATTACTTAATACAACCAAGTTAGGTACTAATTTGGGATCTACTCCCCTCCTAACAGATCTGGATAATGATCAACATATAGACATTATCACGGCCTATATGGAAGATGGGAATTTTTTCTATTCCTTTAAAAATCTCATCGTTGAGAGACAGGAATTTAAAACAAGTAGCGAATCGATTCATTGGGGTAACTATATGGGTAAAGAGGGCACTTCTATTTATAAATAATAATTAAATAATTGAAAAGACACTTTCCATATCATATGCTCTTCTTATTACTGAGTCCATCTATGGTATTTGGACAAGGAGAAGAGATTGCATGGATTGTAGCCTTGGCAGAAGAAATAGTAGAAGAAACAGATTTATGTGAGCGTTGTACTTGGGTGAATCCTACTATTTCAAAAGTCTATTCTGGTAGTCGACTAAATTACTTTTTAAGATATAGTTGTTCTATTAGTGAATCTGTTTCCATCATGTATGATGTCGCAGGGAATGAATTGGGGAATTGTATCACTAGAGGTGGCAGTAGTACTTGTGAAGGCAGTGATGCATTTACAATTTATACTTTTTCGGATAGTACCACTACTTTATGGAATTGTACCTCCGGTTTTGATTGTTTATTTGCTCTGGAAAATAATGTCCTCCAAGAAGTACCCATTTTCGTGGATGATAGTAGATGCGTAGAAGGTATCAAAATTTTAAAAGTATCCGACGACTTTCAAACTTATAATTGGGCGGGTAACAATATAATGGGCGATCAATCTTCTCTAATCGTAGATGATGGCGGCATGTACACGGTCACCGTAACAGATGTAAATGGTTGTATAATAGAAGGCGCCATTGACATTCCTGATATCTCTAAACTAAACGTCGATATAAAAGGACCTGATAAATTTTGTCAAAATACAGTCTCAGAATTAAAGACGACTAATTTCGTTTCCTATCGTTGGTCTACTGGTAGTACAGACCCACAAATAATGATCGCAGAAGCAGGTAATTACAGCATTACTGTTACAAATGAACAAGACTGTGAAGGAAGCGCCTCTTTTCTCATAGATCATTTCGCTACAGCTGAATTAACGATCCTTACAGATGAAACAAGCATAAAGGAAGGCGAAACCATCTTCGTTTCCTTTGAAGCATCCAATAATACTCCTTTTATTACTTCTTACGAATGGTCTGGACTAGGTGCCTTATCTTGTAATAGCTGTGAAGCAACCGACTATACGCCTATTAGTAGTACTAATTTACAATTGGTCACTATTGACGAAAATGGATGTAATAGTACGAGTACTTTGGCAATCACTGTAGAGGAATTACCTTTAGCTATCTATGCACCTAATATCATTACACCAGGTTCTACCGATCTAAATAGTACTTTTAATTTATTTGGTGGCGTCAATCTACAAACGATAGCATCTCTTAAGATCTTTGACCGTTGGGGCAATTTAGTTTATACCAGTAACAATTTATTACCTAGCCGAATGGAAGGTGGATGGAATGGATATGTAAATGGTAGCATCGCCAATCAAGGCGTTTACTTATTCATTGCCAAAGTGGTATTTCTTAACGGCAAAGAAGAGCAAATAGAAGGGGACTTTTTGCTACTTCGCTAATTAGTTTTTCAAGTTAATAGTGGCGAGTAATTCGTAATCGCCAAATTTATTTGGCTGATTCTAATTTACAGTAGAACTGAACTAGCTAAATAAACCTGCCCGTTCCATTCAGGCGGGTTTGGCTGTTACGTAAGACATCCTATCCAACAGTATTAACTGGACTAACTAAGTAATGGAAAAAATTACTGCTTCGTTTTTAAAGAAAAAGCCCCCCTTCCTATTCACAGCATAATATATTTCCTAGCTGCTTATATCTCTTTTAATTTTCTTCTTCCTATATTTGAGGCTAACATAAATACCCAATACAATGGAAGAATTCGAGCACATAGTCTATCAACAAAATGGTCCAATTGCAGTAATTATGCTGAATAGGCCTGAGGTAATGAACGCTTTGAGTCCAGCCCTAATTTCCGAATTATTAGCGGCAATGACTGAAATTGCGGCAGATGATGAGGCTAAAGTAGTGATTGTGACTGGTGCGGGTCGAGCATGGTCTGCAGGAGTGGATTTGAAAGCCCTAAATGAAGGGATTAAAGAAGGAAAATTTGATGCAGACGACATGCTGAAGAATGGGAATACCCTCATGCATCTAATACAGACCATGCCAAAACCTGTCATAGCGGCAGTGAATGGTTTTTGTTATACTGGGGCTTTGGAATTAATGATGTCTTTTGATATTATTGTTGCAGCAGAGGAAGCTATGCTAGGTGATACCCATACCAAATGGGGCATGATTCCAAAGTGGGGCATGTCACAACGATTAAGTCAGTTGGTGGGTCCTTTAAAAGCACGAGAATTATCCTTCACGGCGGAAGCTATTTCAGGTAAAGAGGCTGCTAGAATTGGATTAGTGAATATGGCCGTGCCTTTAGAAGATTTAGATAATAAAGTGGGAGAAATCGTAAAAAAAATAATTGGCAATAGTGCACAGACTATTGGAGCCATGAAACACCTTTTCTATCAAGGAGAACAAAACTCCCTAAAAGAAGGCTTACAGATCGAACAAAATTTTGATCTGGCGATTACGGATAGAGCGGAGTTTATTAATGATTTTGCTAAGAATAAATAGATTTTAAATGATGAATGAGAAATGATGAATGATGAATATGCCATCATTTCTTATTCATCATTTCTCATTCATCATTCATCATTAAACACATAATACATGCAAGTAGCACCATTTCATTTAGCTTTTCCAGTATATGATTTAAAAGCAACCAGAGATTTTTATGAAGGCTTATTAGGTTGCGGTGTAGGAAGAACAGATGATCGCTGGATAGATTTTAATTTCTTTGGTAGTCAAATAACTGCCCACCTAGTAGACAATAAAGAGGTAGAAGTGAATACCAATGATGTAGACGGCAAAAAAGTACCCGTGAAGCATTTTGGAGCAATCCTCCAATGGGACGAATGGGAAGCTTTAGCAGAAAAACTAAAAGCCAATAATATTGATTTTGTTATTAAGCCATATGTCCGTTTCAAAGGGGAAGTGGGCGAACAAGCAACCATGTTTTTTATGGACCCTAGTGGTAATGCAGTAGAATTCAAATCTTTTAAAGATTTCAATTCTATATTTGCTTCATAAATACGAAGGGCCATCTAGATGAATAGTATAATATATATATTTTGCCAAATAGTCGTTTGCGTACTAACTATCGTTTTAGTTGCCTTTACCACCTATGGATTAAGAATTGCCTTTCTTTCCATGAAGGAGGATATGCAGAAACAAAATCAAGTGATCAAGTGGGTTTTTCGAGGCTTGGCTTGCTGGCTAACGATCGTTGGGGGCTTATCTTTGGCAGGTTTCTACCATAATTTTGAAGCCTTACCACCTAGGATCATGCTCTTTGGCTTGCTTCCTCCCTTGGTACTTAGTATCTATTTAGCGTTATTTTCAAAGACCTTTGCTAAAATCTTACAACATATACCGCCTAGATGGTTGATTGAAGTGCAAAGCTTTAGAATTGTCATGGAATTAATGCTTTGGTTGGGTTTTATGGGCTATTTTATCCCTTTCCAAATGACCTTTGTGGGCTTCAATATGGATATCATTGCAGGAATTACGGCCTGCTTTGCAGGATATGCCTTCTTTGGAAGATCGCGTGTCCTTAAACCAGAGTCAATTATTTGGAATATTTTCGGCATATTTTTATTAGTTAATATTCTCTTTATAGCTGTTATTTCCACTCCTTCTATTTTTCAAGTATTTAAAAATGAACCTGAGAATACCTTTATTGCGGCATTTCCTTTTATCTGGATTCCTAGTTTTATCGTACCTTTTGCCTTAGCGATGCACCTTTTTTCTCTAAAACAAGTTTTAGTATTAGATAGTAAGGTATAAGAGTAGAGAAGCGAGAGCAGAGAATAGAGACTTTATTCATTTGCATATAACGAAATTTAATCGTTCTCTAAACGAAATTTAATTGTTCTTGCTCTCCTATTGCAAGTGTCAAGTTCAATTCTGATATTGGCTTTAACATTTTCAGAAAACATTAATGATAAATAGGTCCATCTTATATAAATATGTATGCTTAATAAGTAGTTTACTTACTTTTTATTTCCTTTTTAGCTGTACGCATGATTTGGCAAACTCCTACCAGATTAGCACCAATAACATATCCTCTCCCCTTTCTGTTTTAAAAAACCCGCTCCAAAAAGAGGCTAAATCAACTAGTCAAAAAGATAGTACCCGACACTTAAAGCTTCTCTTTACAGGAGATATTATGGGACACACTCCCCAGATTCGAGCCGCTGAAATCAAAAAAAATAAATCATACGATTATAAACCTAGTTTCGAATATATTGCCCCAATAATAAGAGCAGCGGATATAGCTATTGGCAATTTAGAAGTTACTTTGCCTGGCCGTCCTCCATACACTGGATATCCTACATTTAAAAGTCCTGACGATTTAGCTGTAGATCTAAAATGGGCAGGATTTGATGTATTAGTCACAGCTAATAATCACTCCAATGATAGTGGAAAAAAAGGAGTGCTTCATACGATAGAAACCTTAAAAAATTTAGGTTTTCAACAAACAGGTACTTTTAAAAATAAAGCAGAAAGAGACTTATTCTATCCTTTAATACTTAACAAGAACGGAATCAAAATAGCTTTATTAAATTATACCTATGGAACGAATGACATTCCCACTACTCCACCAACTATTGTCAATACCATCAACTGGTATACCATTAAAAAGGATTTACAAAAAGCAAAAAAGCGAAACCCTGATTGTATCATCGTCATGGTGCATTGGGGCGATGAATACCAATTAATTGAAAATAAAGAACAAAGAAAATTAGCAGATTGGCTAGCTAATCAAGGCGTGCATGTAGTGGTAGGTGCCCATCCTCATGTCGTCCAACCCATCATAGAAAAAGAAGTTAAAACAGAAGAAAACAAGCAAGTCCATCAATCTTTAATTGCCTATTCTTTAGGCAATTTTGTATCCAACCAAGATAAAAAAAATACAGATGGAGGCATTCTACTAGAAATAGATATTGCAAAAAACATCCAACAAGATAGCACCTACATTAACGATGCCCACTTCATTCCTGTTTGGCGATATATTCAAAAGACGAATCAAAATGATATTTATCGAATATTGCCTGTCGCAGCTGTTGAGCATAGCAAACGACCTTTTATCAAATTGCCGACCGAAGATAAAATGGAGATGTTGGACTTCCTTAGAGTGACTCGTGCTAGGCTAAAACATAATGGCGCTAAGGAAAGGCGTATTACCACGAAAGATATTATTACTTCTACTAAAATGGCGCAGAAGTAAGTAAGAACAGATAGTAGAGAGAGTAGAGACGTATTTCGTTCGAGAAACAACGAAATACCATCATTTTTTAAACAGAATCTGTCTCTAATCTTTTTAAAAAAATATGTCAACTACTTTTACTAAGTTTGTCTTTTAAAAATTCATACTACAATAAATGATTGTCTCCGCCATAGTAGCTATTTCCAACAATCGAGTCATCGGTAAAGAAAATGACATTCCTTGGTATCTGCCAGCAGATTTAAAGTATTTCAAGAAAATGACTTTAAATCATCATATTGTGATGGGTAGAAAGACCTACCAATCTATCGGGAAACCTTTACCAAAACGGACGAATATTATTCTAACTAGAGATCCTTTTTTTATTAGTACGGGTTGCTTGGTAGTTCATTCCCTAAATCAAGCATTGGAAATTGCCTTTGATAATGACGAGGAGGAAGTTTTTATTATAGGAGGAGGACAGGTATATGATTTAGCCTTAGCGGGTTTGGATAAAATCTATTTAACGGAAGTGGATATTGATGTGGAAGGAACCGTTACTTTTCCTGAATTGCCTGCGGATGAATGGAAGGAGGTTTCCTCGGAGGCGCATTTACCTGATGAGAAGAATGAATATGGGTATACGTTTAAGGTGTATGAGCGGGTGTGATGGTAGGAGGGATTGGTTCTGAAAATCATACATCATATTTCATACATCTGCTTATTTAGGTAAAATTAGACTGATTTATGATGTATGATTTTTGCAGATAAGTATAGTAAGCTTAAAAAGTTTACTAAACTTAAAATCAATCCAGCTTACTTCTTCCTAAAGAAAATCCCAATAGGAACCCCCGTAAATTCAAAATGCGTCCGCATTTGATTTTCCAAATAGTTCTTATAGCTCTCTTTTACATGCTTCGGATAATTACAGAAAAAGGCAAAAGCAGGATAATAGGTAGGTAACTGGGTGATGTATTTTATTTTAATAAAACGGCCCCTATGGGAAGGTGGCTCATAATGCTCAATAGCCTGCCCAATCACCTCATTTAATACGGAAGTTTTGATTTTCCTATTTCTATTTTCGTGCACTTCAATGCCTAACTCTATAGCTTTGAAAATTCTTTGTTTTTCTAAAGCAGAGATAAACAATACAGGTACATCCGTAAACGGAGCTATTTTTTCCTTAATCTTCTTTTCGAAATCTCTCGCTGTATTGGTTTCCTTTTCCATTAAATCCCACTTATTCACCAATATAACAATCCCCTTATTTCGTTTCTTTGCTAAGTTGAAAATACTCATATCCTGATGCTCAATCCCATCCACGGCATCAATCATCAAAAAACAAACATCAGAATCCTCTATGGCTCTAATAGCCCGCATGACCGAGTAAAATTCTAAATCCTCATGCACCTTAGCTTTCCTTCTGATACCTGCCGTATCAATCAGCATAAATTCTTTTCCAAATTTGGAATACACCGAATGGATAGGATCTCTTGTGGTACCTGCAATATCCGTTACAATATTTCGATCTACCCCAAGTAAAGCATTTGTTAAAGAAGATTTTCCAACATTTGGCTGTCCAACTATTGCAAATTTAGGGATCTTATTATCCGTCGGACCCTCATCGTCATCCAGGCTTTCTGTAACCGCATCTAACAAATCACCAGTACCACTTCCTGAAATAGAGGCTAAGAAAAACGTATCCTCAAAGCCCAAACTCCAAAACTCATTAGCTTCTAGGAGCCTTTGATGATTGTCTACTTTATTAACCGCTAAGAATACTTGCTTCTTTGTACGCCTTAATATATTAGCTACTTGTTCATCTAAGTCGGTAACGCCTGTTGTTACATCTACCATAAAGATGATACAATTCGCTTCTTCTATTGCTATTTTCACTTGAGAACGAATAGCTGCTTCAAATATATCATCTGAATTTCTAACAAAGCCGCCTGTATCAATGACAGAAAAAGTTTTTCCATTCCATTCACAAGTACCGTACATTCGATCTCTTGTTACGCCACTAACATCATCCGTAATGGCTTGTCGTTCCCCAACAAGTCTATTATATAAAGTGGATTTCCCTACATTCGGTCTCCCCACAATTGCTACTATATTACCCATTTTGTTTTATAAAACTTTACGTTTGTTGAATAGTCTCTAATTCCATTAAAAATTCCATCGTATCTACATCATCTGCATAATTAAATAAAGATGGTATCTGTGTAGCACCAGGCAATATAGTTGATAAGCCATTGATTGCTTGGCGACTAACTATATATTTTATTCCCTGTAGGAATTTTTTATCCCATTTGACTGCAAAAGTACCAGCATCTTGATAGAATTCATAATGCAGGCAAGCTATTCTAGAATTTAATAATTCCGACTCTGTTATTAGAATACAACCATTCGCATGGTATTTTACATTATTCAACAGGTAAAGCGAATAATTATAGTCGAAATTATTCTTGTACTTACTGTTCAGCACAATCTCTTTAAACTCATGTAAGACCTCTAATAAGGGATGGAAATCATATCCATGGGGCACATAAATCTTCGATACATTTTCCTTTCCCAGACCATAGTTGGCGAATATATCATTCCCTAAAGCTAACAATTCTGCATCGGACTCTTGTCCATCTAAAATGGCAATACTTGTCTGTTTTTTTCGAATGAGACTTGGATATTTTTTAAAGTATTTATCAAAATATGGATTTTGGCTACCTTCATTATTCGTTAGAATTGCATCAAAGCCCTTAATAGCATCACCTATTTCAAAATAACTAGCAGAAGCAGGATTCCATACCATCATTTGCTTAATCAAATGGGGTATTAAATATTCATCAGAATAGGAAAGTTTAAGAAGCGATTGATGTCCTGCTGCAAATACCGTTATTACATCTTGCAATCCAGCAAAAGGTACATTGCCAGAAAGAATAATGGCTACTTTCTTAGGGACTGGAATGTCTATGTAGTTGTAGTGTTTTACCCAATGATGTAAAGACTCCTCATTTAAACAATGGGCCCCAATAGCATGTGCTACTCGGTTACAATTCTCGATAGTGAGCCATTTATTATTATAGGCGGTGCGATGGATGACTGCTTTTAGCAATTCATCATCTGATTGTAAATAATCTCCCAATTGAGCTAAGAGATCAAGTCTTTCGTTTATAGTCATTTGTTTGTATCTGAAGTATTAGTCTTTATGCCTAACATTTTCAATATCTCTGCTCGACCTAACTTATTCATCATAGCTATATTATTCTCTGGAATCTCATGAGGCGCTTCATAATGCTCTAAAGCAAGCTCAATGCTTTCCTCTCTCAATAAATGTAGCATTGGATAAGGAGATCGATTGGTATAGTTCGTAACATCGTCTTTGTCTGTTCCTCCAAACTGGTAGTCTGGATGAAAAGAAGCGATTTGGAGCTCACCTTCCAATTCGAGTACAAAGATACGCTGATTTGCTAGGTCTAAAAAGTCGATATAGTCATAGAAATCATTCAAAACCTTCGGATGGATGATAAGCGTCGTTTCTATAGCCGTAGGATCAGAGGATTGAAGCAATGTTAACTCTTGATCTAATAGGTCGACTAGCGCAGCCAAATCCTCCCCATCATAGACTACATAGCGTATTTGATCGTTTTGAAGCGGATAAGAAGCAAATGGGCAAAGGTTCAGTTTAACCACAAAGGAGCTAATCCAATGTTTTGTTTCTTCTATAATTTTCATGTTTTAAGCGAATTTATTTACATTTGCCAATCAAAATCCCCATATTGGGTCATATATTCTATCAAACAGAACGTCCTGCCAAATATATTATAATCAAGAACACCTGAGACTATATCACTTGACTAGTCATAGATTATCGGCGATTTATTTCGCTAATGACAAATTTTATGGCATTAAACCTATATATGAAAAATAAGATATTTAAAACCTTTATCAATTTTACAAAAAACCTTAAAACTACAGGTGCTATTTACAAAACGAATAAAGCGGTAGAAAAAGGCTTATGTTCAAAAATTGATGAAAGTACTAAGATTGTAGTAGAGTTTGGTACTGGATATGGAAATATTACGCAAGAGATTCTTCGCAGATTACCTGATGATGGTAAGTTATATACTTTTGAAGTAAATGAAGAGTTTGTCGCCTCTGTAAAAAATACCATTCAAGATCCTAGATTGGTCGTTATTAATGATGGCGCGCAAAATTTTGGGAAATACGTAGAGGAGAAAGTCGATTGTTTTATTTCTACCATTCCTTTTACTTTAATCCCTAAAGAAATAAC
>CALJIY010000306.1 GCA_937973945.1 uncultured Saprospiraceae bacterium
GGGGATGAAAATTTTAAACTATTCGCTGTAAACAGAAACGGGAAAAAAGCTAAAGATTTAACGCCTTTTGATAAAATACGTATTGAATTAATTGACTCTTTGCCAGACTGCAAAGATGAATTAATCATAGGAATGAACAAGAACAGCCCCATGTTATTTGAACCATATCGGATCAATATCAAAACAGGGGAATACAAGCAATTAGCAGAAAATAGTAATCCATCCGAACCGATTACGCAGTGGATAACAGATCATAAAGGGAAACTCCGTCTAGCCATTCAAATGGTAGATGGTGTTAATCAAAGAATATTATATAGATCAAAAGAAAAGAAGAAATTTAAAGAGGTATTTACCACTAATTTTAAAGTTAGTTTTCAACCCTTGTTTTTCGACTTTGATAATGGTTCTGTTATTTATGCAAGCTCCAATGTAGATAGAGATAAAGCAGTTATTGTAAAATATGATTTAAAGACTAAAGAAGAAATTGGACGACCTTTATTTCAACACTCAGAAGTAGATGTTTCTCAATTGACTTATTCGAAAAAGAGAAAGGTAATTACTGCTGCTGTCTATACTACATGGAAGCGGCAATTTCAATTTTTTGACAAGAAAAGGGCAGCCTTACAAAAGCAATTAGAGTCTAAATTACCAGGATATGAAGTCGTCATTACGAGTAGTAGTAAAGACGAATCAAAATATATGGTTCGGACCTATAGTGACCGCTCTTTAGGCGCTTATTATTTTTATGACCAAAAGAAAAAGAAGCTTAAGAAAATAGTAGAAGTAAGTCCTTGGATAAAGGAGGAGGATATGGCAGGTATGAAGCCTATCAAGTATACTGCTAGAGACGGCGTGACTATTCATGGTTATTTAACTTTGCCTAATAACATTAGTAAGCTGCCTTTACCAACTGTTGTATTACCACATGGCGGACCTTGGCATAGAGATGACTGGGGATATCATCCAGAAGTACAATTATTAGCAAATAGAGGATATGCTGTATTACAGGTGAATTTTAGAGGAAGTACGGGCTATGGTCGAAAATTTTGGGAAAGCAGTTTTGGAGAATGGGGCCAAAGTATGCAGCATGATATTACAGATGCCGTAGATTGGTTAGTGATGGAAAGAGAATTAGCAGATCCAGAAAGATTAGCGATATACGGGGGAAGTTACGGTGGCTACGCCACTTTAGCAGGTATTACATTTACACCGGATTTATATGCTTGTGCAATTGATTATGTAGGAGTTTCTAATTTATTCACATTCATGCAAACGATTCCGCCTTATTGGAAACCATACTTAGATATGCTACAAGAAATGGTCGGGCATCCTGAAAAAGATAAAGAGCGAATGGCGGCTAATTCCCCAGCTTTACATACCGATAAAATCAAGGTGCCATTATTCGTTGTGCAAGGGGCAAACGACCCTAGAGTGAATATTGACGAGGCAGATCAAATTGTGAGATCTCTTAGAGCAAGAGGAATAGAAGTGCCTTACATGGTTAAATATGATGAAGGCCACGGCTTCCAAAATGAAGAAAATAAATTTGAATTCTACAAAGCCATGACAGGATTTCTATACATGCATCTAAAGTCCTGAAAGGACGACATCTTGTAAACCATGACGCAGTCATGGTTGTCGGATCTTCAGTTTACTGAAGATCCGACAGAATCCCAGCAATCTTCCGATCATTAGACAATCGAGGTACCTTATTCTGCCCCCCCAACTTCCCCTGAGATTTCATATAATCCCGAAAAGTATCTTTCCGTACAGGCGTGATTTTCAATGTCCTCAAAATACTCCCCACAATCAAATCCTCATAATATATATTTTGCTGCACCATTTCTTGATCTATGGCAAGGGCAAATTGATCTAGATCCGTTGGCGTTTCCTCAAATTCGATAAACCATTCATGATAAGGTAAGCCGCCTTCTTGAGGCGAAATATTAGGCGCAACGGTGAACTCCACAACCTTTATTCCTTGCTTGTTGGCTGCCGCTAATAAAGCAGTTTCGACTTCTTTGCCAATGACATGCTCTCCAAAAGCAGATATAAAATGCTTGATTCTTCCAGAGACGATAATTCGATAAGGATCTTTGGATACAAACTGAATAGTATCTCCAATATTGTAGCCCCACAAACCGGCATTGTTATTAATAATGATGGCATAATTGACTCCTATTTCCACGTCTTTTAAGGACAGACGCGTAGGCTGCTCATTAAAAATTTCTCCAGCAGGAACAAACTCATAAAAGATGCCCGACGCTACATTTAAAAGCAATCCTTTTTGAGTAGGGTCATCTTGAAAAGCAAAAAAACCTTCAGAGGCTGGATAGGTTTCTATGGTATCTATTCGCTTCCCCACTAATGCTTCTAGACTGGCGCGATAGGGCTCAAAATTAACGCCTCCATATACAAAGACAGAAAAATTCGGAAAAATATCTTTAATATATTGCTTACCTGTTTTTTCTAATAAACGTTCATAATACATCTGCACCCATGGTGGAATTCCACTAATCAGGCGCATATCTTGATTATAGGTTTCCTCTACTATTCGATCTAATTTTTCCTCCCATTCTTCTATACAGTTGGTGGTATAACTAGGTAGTTGATTTGTCCTTAACCAACTCGGTACTTCATGATTTACAATGCCGGATAATCTGCCCGTAGGAATTCCATTGGTATCTCCTAATTCAGGGCTACCCGATAAGAAAATCATTTTGCCATCTAGCCATTTCCCTTTCCCTGTCTGTGCATAATAATTAAACAAAGCATTTCTAGCAGTCCCAAAATGATTCGGCATACTTTCCTTTGTTAGGGGAATATATTTTACACCAGAGGTCGTACCTGAAGTTTTTGCAAAATACTTAGGTCTTCCCTTCCAAAGAACGTTTGCCTGTCCTGCTTTGATCTGATCTATGTAAGGCCGAAACCCTTCATAATCTCTTAAAGGAACTTGTTCTTTGAAGGATTGATAGGAATTGATTTTTTCAAATTGGTGATCTTTTCCAAATTGCGTTTGCAGCCCCCCTTTTATTAAAGATTGAAACACTTGTTCTTGTGCAATGACTGCATTAGCAGACCAACGCTTAATTCCTTTTGCAATGTGTTTGGCAACTGGTTTGATGATCCTTGACTTAAATCCCATAGAATGAATGATTCCTTATTCAAAAATAAAGTTGACACTAGCCAATACTGAATAGCTGTGAAATTAGGATCTCTGACGAATCTAGTGAGAGATTTAGGATCGTCGAGGTTTGTAACCTCGATGCTATACAATTATCATATCGCATCGAAGTTACAAACTTCGACGATCCGCTAGAATTACGAGATTTATCAGAGACTAATTATTTAAAACGTAAAGCTAGGAATAATTATAGGAAGGAGGTATTAAGTGGAAAAGAAATACATTAAGACTCAATCAAATCCAACGGAAATCGCCAAAGTTCTTTTCCCGCTTTCTTAGAAAAGAACCCGCTATGCCCTATTCTTCTCAGTTGATCTTTTGGCATTAGACTTGTTAGTAGATAAGCATTTTCATACACCAATTCATACAAATAGAGATAGGATGACACTAATCATCCTATCTGTAAAGTTATCTATTTTTTAGTTACCGAATGATTGCTGGTATTCGATAAAATTAATCTTCTTTTTTGACCTTTGCTTCACCCGCTAATTCTTTATTTTCAACAATACCCGTTCCTTTATAATGTAGGATGCTTTCTCCACTGGCGCTTACGCTAATGGACTCAGTTACTGTTAAGAATAATTCAGACTCTCCCGCTAAGTTTGCGATTAAATTTTTACAAGTAAAAGCATAGTCTCTTACTCGACTGTCTCCTGCCATACTCAGGTCGAATTGATCTGTTTGTCCACTAAGATCTAGTTGAGTTTCTCCTGCTAAATTTGCGTTAATGGTGTTGACTTGTATCGGTCCTTGTATTTGACTTTCTCCAGCTAAATCTAGTTCGATTTGGTCAGCTGATAATTTATTTTCTAAAGTGATGATTGCCTCTCCACCTGCTTTAAAGTCGGTAATTTCTCTGGTTGTAATATGTACCTTAGTCGTTTGATTGCCATTGATGTTTATATTGTTTTTCATTTTGATTTCCAGTGTATTTCCACTTTTCTCCACTAGGATATAGTCTTGTAAATTTTCATTCGCTTCTACTTGGATGCTTTCCTGAGTATCTGAGAAAGTAAGGAATACTTCAAACTCATTAGCTACTTGTATTGCTGTAAAATTAGTCGCTGTTTTGTCTACCGTTGTGATGGTTTTAGAAGCTCGAACAGTTGGATTAATGCCTTCTTTATCACAAGAAATAAAAGAAAAAGCAAATGCTACTACTAATAAAATGATTGCGTAATTTTTCATAATGATTGATTTTAAAGTTTAACAGATCGGATTGACAATTCAAAGATAGAATTAGTAAGACCTGTTTTCGGCTAAAAAAAGTCAAGAGATGGAAAAATTCGGTGAAGGAACTAATTTGTTCGTTGAGTATAAATTGGGATTTTCATAGATGTTGAGCAAATAAGAAAGCGGCTAGGATGTTAATATCCTAGCCGCTTTCTTATTAAAACGATTG
>CALJIY010000307.1 GCA_937973945.1 uncultured Saprospiraceae bacterium
CAAAATTATAAATATGAAACGTTCGAATTTTTCCATATTATTATTTGCCGCAGTATTACTACTAATTTCGGCTTGCCAATCAGAAGTAAAAGGGCCACCTGTATTAAAGGCAGACAATTTAGTCAAGACTTTTCAAAAGCGACTTATTGAAGCAAAAGCTGGAGAGGAAATTTTATTACCGCCCGGCACATTTGAATTTAAAAGATCTATTTCCTTAATTGATATTCCTGGAATAACCATCAGAGGCGCAGGTAAAGGAAAAACCATTCTCTCCTTTAAAGGTCAGGTAGAAGGAGCCGAGGGAATGTTAATCAAAAATGTAGATGGTATTACTTTAGAAGGGTTCACGATTTCTGATTCTAAAGGAGATGCCATTAAAACGCAGGCTTGTAAAAATGTAGTATTTCGAGACCTAGAAACTACTTGGACCACTGGCCAATTGCCTACTAACGGCGCCTATGGTTTATACCCTGTCAGTTGTACGAATGTCTTAATGGAAAAGTGCGAAGCCTCCTATGCGATGGATGCGGGTATTTATGTGGGACAGTCTACAAATGTGGTGGTAAGAGATAATTATGTACATCATAATGTGGCAGGTTTGGAAATTGAAAACACTAGAAACGGAGAAGTGTATAACAATATAGCCAAAGAGAATACCGCTGGCATGTTGATTTTTGATATGCCTGATTTGCCACAAGCCAATGGCGATAAAATCAAATTTTACAACAATGTGATGGATGGCAATAATGGTAAAAATTTCGCACCAAAAGGGATGATTGTAAGTACCCTTCCTCCGGGAACGGGAATGAACTTAATGTCGCACTCCAATATTGAAATGCACCATAATACCATTAAAAATCATAATACGGTAAGTGTAATGGTCAATAGTTGGTTTATTACAGGTAATCCTTTTAAATCTAAAGAATTTGATCCTTACTGCACTAACATTCACATCCATGATAACATTATCGAGAGAGGGGCAGATGGTAGCACAGATATATCTACTGAATCAGGACAATTAATAAGTGCCGTGTCTAAAGGCAAAGCAATAGACTTTATAATTGATGGTATTTTTAAACCAGGCTTACCAGACATAAATGGTAACGCCAGTAGCTATTGTATGCGTAATAACGGCGACGATATTCGGTTCATTAATTTGAATGCACACAAGGGCCAGACGATAGAAGATTTCTTTAAAAATATGGATACGAACTATGCAAAGTTCGATTGCGAATTACCTGATTTTGATACAACGGAACATGATAAGTGGTTAGCAGCGAAATGAATTTTTAGAGCAGAGATATATTACGTTTAGAATCAAAATCAAGTTCAAAAGTGCAATGTTGAAATTAAAAATGAAGAAAACGCTAATTACAGCTACCACACTCTTTGCATTTATTTTGTTGATTACCAATTGCAAGGTTGGTAATCAACAAATAAATATCCCAAGCCAACCACACGAAAAATTATCCCAATATCAATTCTTTGAAGGAAACTTAGCAGATTTAAAACCAAGCGAACGAGTCCTTCCCTATGATTTAAATTCTCCTTTATTTTCTGATTACGCACATAAGGCAAGGTTTGTGTGGATGCCCGAAGGTACAAGTGCCAACTATACGAATGACCGAGTGCTAGACTTTCCTACAGGAGCAGTTTTGATTAAAAATTTTTATTACGAAAATGATGAGACGGATCCTTCCAAAGGAAGGCGTATTATGGAAACACGCTTGTTAGTCAATCGAGGAGCGGAGTGGGAGGCGATTGGATATATCTGGAACGAAGAACAAACAGAGGCTTTCCATGAAGTAGTTGGAGATATAAAAGAAGTGAATTGGGTAAATACAAGTGGTCAAGCACAAATGACCAATTATATTATTCCCAATAAGAATCAATGTAAGAGTTGTCACTTAAACGGGAAGCAACAAATTCCTATTGGACCAAAAGTGCGGAACCTAAATAAAAGTTTTGTCTATGCCGATGGCGAAATGAATCAATTAGAAAAATGGGCAGCCGTCGGTTATTTAAAAGGATATGATGCTAGTCAGGTACACCCTAAAGTAGCTACTTGGGATCAAGAGGCAACAGGTACTTTGCATGAAAGAACAATGGCTTATCTGGATATTAATTGTGCGCATTGCCATAACCCTACTGGTTCGGCAAATACATCTGGTCTACACTTAAATGCTACTGCGCCATTAGATTTGAATGTAGGAGTTTATAAGGCGACAGTTTCCGCAGGTGCGGGCACAGGGGGATACACCTATTCCATTGTTCCTGGTAATCCAGAAGAGTCCATCATGGTGTATAGAATGGGATCGAGTAATCCAGGGGCTATGATGCCTGAATTGGGTAGGAGTTTAGTACATACGGAAGGAGTTGCATTAGTGAGTGAATGGATCAAGAATATGGAAGTGGAGGCTGCAGCGCCAGTGGATTTAGATTAAATTTCAGTCTACATTTCAAAGTGATTTCTAAGATTTTACTCAGCGTGAAAAAAGTACATAAGATGAACAAAAATAGAATTGCTATCATTATAGTTACCTTGTTATTCCCCCTAATTGGAATGGCTCAAATAGATACAATGGCGCTCAAAACACCAGAAGGTATTTGTGCTAAAATGCTAGAATTTATATCTTTTGAAAAAGGGGAAAGCAAAGATTGGAATGAGTATAGAAATCTTTTTTTACCAAGTGCCCAAAAACTCTCTTTTCGTCCAAAATCTGGCACCCCATTGCACAGACAAGTTAGAGCATCCAATTTAGAGGAATTTGTGAGAAGCGCAGGGCCAGGGTATTCCAAAAATGGCTTTGAAGAATATGTCATAGGTGTAGATGTAAAAGCGTTTAATGGAATTGCTTCTGTGTTTCAAAGTTTTTACTGTAAATCTTTAGACGGATCTTATGAGGCCAGAGGAGTCAATGCGTATCATTTAGTGTTTTTAAATAATCGTTGGTGGATTGCAAGCACTATGTTTATCAATGAAACGGATGATGTTAAATTGCCTAATGATTTATTATTTGAAAAATACCAGAGCACGCCGCCGTCAGAAAGAGTCGCTGTGAAAACAGCTATTGAAGATTATGTATTAGGACTTTATGAAGCAAATCCAACCAGAATTGAAAGAAGTGTAGATACAACGCTTAGTAAAGTGGGATATTGGTTTAACGAAAAAGAGAATCAATACGCAGATAATCTAGAAATGACTTACGAAGAGCTGCATTCCCTTTCTAAAACTTGGAATGCCAAAGGAGATAAAGTTAATCCTTCATCTATTAAGAAAATTACACTCCATGAAGTCAATGACAAAACTGCCCTAGGTAAAGTGGAAGCGGTATGGGGAGTTGATTATTTTCAATTAGCCAAAGTAGAGGGGAAATGGAAAATCAAGAATATTATTTGGCAGAGCCATCCTCCCAAAAATTAGAATTGCTGTATGATTCAAGGGACTTTATTGATACAATTGACCCGTTAGATAATTCATAAAAAGAGACGATATTCGGCATTTTATATAATTATAAGATTTGTTTCAGAAAGTACATGCTTATACAAATCCTATAATTTGAAAATCAAATTCATATTCAATCCATATAGTTTATATTGTTGACTAATATAATTTTCTTCATTAGAAATATCTGGATAGATCCGCAGAGAGGGTTCTATACTAAGGGAAATATTAGGTGATATAGATTTTTGAAGAAATAAGCTTGCATAGTAACCAAAACCAATCGTCGGTTCATAGCCAATCCGCTCGATAGGTTCTTTCCTGCCCTCTATATCTAGTCTTTTACCTTTAGTACTTAGTGTAAGGTTGGTAAGCAGTCCTGTTTGACATCCAAATTGATAGCTATTCCAGTGTTTGGCATAACCTACTAAAAATGGAAGCTCCAATAAGTTGTATTGATGGAAATATTCATAATCATTGATAGTAGTTCTTTGGACGGAAGCTTTCCCATATATTTCCTTTATCGACCCATCTACTTGTATAAGTATTCGTTCAATTCCATCAACCAAAAAAGTATCTATCACGGTTTGAGAGGCATTAAAAGCTTCTGTAATCGATGTGTAATTTATTCCATAAGAAAACGTAAAATTAGATCTATGATGAGAAGTAATAGCTATACCAAAATGTTGGGCATATAAGGTTCTTTCTGTCGTGTTTCGGTAATTGATTAATCCCACCAGTTTATCTTTATTAGCTAATTTCTTTTGAATATAGCTTAGCCCCCCAAATACAACTAAGTTGTCTCTCCGCCTTTCGCTGTTCTTTGGAAGAATAATAGGTACAAGCCCCTTAACAAGGACCAATTTATCTTTATTCAATGAACTAGGTATTTTTTCTATTAAAGGAGCTTTAAGTCTTGGCAGTCTTTGAAGTGTGATTGGGCTACTATTTTTTTTCTCCTTTAAAATAATTTTTCTAGTATTTAAATCAGGTGTTGGATTATATTGATTTTCCTTGGCTTGATCTTTTGTAATTAGTTTAGAATGATGATTGGATTCTTTACTGTTTGTAGAGGAGGATTTTAATGTCACCGATATACCATCTTCGATCTCTGTTTTCTCCATTTGTGAATCATTGGGAAAATGATTTTGGATGACAGTAGTTGAATTAATTACAGTTGGAAGTAGTTCTTTATGTTGATCTCTCGCTATTGGAGTAGGACAATTAATATTGGACATTTCCTGCTGATTTTGTCTGTCTTCAAAAGCTTGAATCTTTATATCTTTCGGTACAAGTATAAACCATGCTGATCTTACTATCAATAGAGCTAGTAATAAAAATAAAAATTTTCTAGAGTTCTTCTTTCTATGAATAGAACGATTAAGCGCTTTCACCTCAGGCTTAATGGAGTTCCATATTTCCAAATATTCTTCCTTTGAATTATCGTTGAACTGCATATCTATATATTCTTCTTTTTTAAGGATTGTTTCTAAATTATAAACACCTATCGTAAAAATCTATAAATCATACACACATTCCTTATTTAGCTACAACCCTTTAGTTTAAAAAGACCTATTATTTATGACTAAGTTTAAAGTAAAGAATTAATTTTTGCGATCACAATCTTCTTAGCTCTTGCCAATTGGGAACGAGAAGTACTTTCTTTAATGCCAAGTAATTCTGCAATTTCCTTATGGGAATATCCTTCAATTAAAAATAAATTTAGAATTACTCGAAAACCAGTTGGTAAATCTTTTATTAAGTTTAAAATTTCCTGAGTATTTAGTTGGCTATAAATTCTGGGTTCAATCGCAGAGAGGTTTTCCTCATATTTCGCGGTAGGATCCTCATGGGTATAATACTTTTGACTGATCCATTTCAAAGAGCAGCGAATCGTGATTTTGCGCATCCATGCTTCAAAAGACCCAATTGGTCGATAGTTGTTAATATTTTTGAATATAATTAGAAAAGATTCTTGTACTATATCTTTAGCCATTGCTTCATCTACTGCATACCGACGACTCACACTCATTAACATAGCAGTGTAGCGTTTGACCAATTCAAATTGGGCATCTTCCTTATATTGTTGACATTGCTTAATTAATTGTTTCTCTGAAATCAAGGTAAATTCTTATTTCTGAAAAGAAGAGAACTCCCCAAGAATTTTGGGGAGTCGTCGAGGTTCTTTGAATTCAAGTGTTTTAATAATAAACATACTCTTAATACAAATCAGCCGCATATATTTTCCATTCCATTTCTTGCTCTATGGGATTGTCTGGTACATAACCAGAACCATAGATAACATACATTTTATCATTGAAGAGACACATTTGTTGAATAGCGTCTCTTTCTACTGCTTTGTATAGGTCTAAATTATTTTTGATTATTGAATACTTATTGGTATTAGTATCAAAGACTCCTAGAAAAGAAACAGAAGAATTACCATTTTCATTAGAATAAAATCTAGATTTCCCAGCTACAAAAATTAAGTTTTGATACTTATTTACAAAAGTAGATTGCATGGGTTGCCCCATATCAAATATTTGCCAATTCTCCCTGTCGGAAAGAGGAAGAACTAAAATATCTTTACTATGTGTTTCTGGTTCTCCAACAAATTCAGTACTACCTCCAAAAATGTATAGTTTATCATTGATAATAGTAGCCCTAGCTCCGAATTTAGGTTCTGGAAGTGTAGCGAACTCCGTTAACGTTTTTGTTTGAAGATTCCACTTATAAATTTTATTAGCCCTATCATTAGATATACCATTATTTGAGGTATCTGTAATAGCCTCTTTATAAGATCTAATTTCTCCACCAATTATATAAATGTCATCATCTTGGACAGCCATTCCAAATCTTGTAAATGCTTTTCCATGTCTTATAGAATCTGGTGTACTTGAAAAATCTATATTATATGTATTGATATGTTCAGCACCTACTACGATTAATTGATTATTGACAATATGCAATTGTTTAGACACAAATGATTCGTATTCCAATAAAGATTCGGATTGATCATTATTTGTCAAATCAAATTTGTGAATGATTTCTGCTTTGGCTGTTCCATCCTCCTTATTTTTTCTTGTAACTACGAACATACTATTATCACTATAAGAACCTATCATACCTGGTGCCCCTCCATCGATTACATTTGAAGTAAAAGAGACGACTTCTGAAAATTCGAGATTGGTTGGAGGCGTAAAATAATCTTCAGGCTCCTTTTCAATTAAGGTAAAATGAATTTGTGTGCTATCTTCATTATACAAAATTCCCGAAGGTATATTGTCAGTTACCTGAAAATTAAGTGCTCCATCTATTGTAAATAGTTCGTTGCTATCTGCCTTCAATTGGATATCCGATAATTTAGGTGACAGATAATAATCTAGTAATGTTTCTGATACGGTAGTAGCATTCGTATTAATCGAATGCCCTCTTCTCCATTCTAATTGGGTATTGTTCTTATCTGTTGAAAAAATAAATTCATCATCTTCTACATTAAAATTATCGCTGATATCAAGGGTATCGTTATCTCTAACCAACTTAGCTTCCGAAATTTTCCATGTCTTTGAGGTGGCTCCTGTTAAAGTAGTAATTAATTCAGATACCTCAAAAATCGTTTGAGGAGGAATATTTTCTTCAATTATAGTAGTGATTTCTGAATCTTTATTGCAACTGAAGCAAAGTATTAAAAACAGGCAACTAATTAATCCGAAATATTTCATATTACTTTTTGTTTAAAATTATTTACAGAAATTGTTCGTTTCGGTTAACCTTACATTTACTAAAGCCTTAAAAATTAAAATTCGCTGCATGAACTTTCTTTTTTATAAGAATTTGCTAGGGAAATTTTCTCTACAGTTTTAATTAGTTCTATATTTATGCAATAAGGACGCAATGGTCGTTTTGATAAATTTTAATAGCAACTAGTCTATATATGGGAGACGAAAAACAATTCATTATTCGACTTCAGGATAATACCAATTTGGGAATTACGATCTTTCCTTCGAAACTTCCTAATGCACCTATCCTATTGATTAATCCTGCCTTTGGTATTAAAGCAACCTACTATGCTCGATATGCTAAACACTTAGGAGAAGCAGGTATTACTGTGGTTACCTCCGATTTAAGAGGACATGGCTTGTCCTCTGTTCGTCCCTCCAAGCAGACCGATTTTGGGTTTCTAGAAATGATAAATGATTTAAAGACGGTATATGATGAATTACAAATAGTTTTCCCTAAATCGAAGATCTATATGTTAGGACATAGTTACGGCGGGCAGGTGGCGAGTTTGGCAATTGCGAAATATCCGAATAATTTTGATGGTTTGGCAATGATAGGGGCACCCAACGTTTATTATAAAGGGTGGTCTGGTTTACATTATTATCGTCGAAAAATAATGCTTCATTTGATCCCTATTTTTTCTAGTATATTAGCTATATTACCAGCATTTAAAATTGGTGGGTATTATACTACAAAAACTCAGATACAAGAATATGAGTATACTGGGAAGACAGGAAATTATAAAGTTATTGGCGATGATTTGGATTATGAACAAGCCATCAAAGAGGTGACTACTCCAATTTTAGCAATTACTATTGAAGGAGATAACATGGCTCCTAAAACGGCTATTCAATTCTTATATCAAAAATTTACGAACACGATTGATCTCTCTACTCTGACTTTAACTAGAGCGGAAACGCATCCAACATTATCCCATATCAATTGGCCTAGAACCGCAGATAAAATGATGGTGCAAGTAATTAAAAAATGGATAACTTCTAATGAAGTTGGTTAAAAATGTATTTCAGGTCTGCAAATCTGTATTGCAAGAACCTGAATACGACTTTTTTCCATTCCATAGCTCTGTTATGCAACGAAAAAAACTAGTTTTCTAAACCTTATACTACAAATTTTCGCCGCTAAACTACATGCTTAAACAACTTCAAGCGGAAACCTAAAAGAGTAATTGATTGTTTCATTTTAAATGTTTTTTGAGTAATTCAATAAAAACGAAATCGTTCGAGGGTATAGGAATTTAAATAAATATAAGAATTATTCAGATAAAATAATTAAACTTTAATATGTCCAATTAAAAAATTGACCCTGAATCAACTTGCCTTATCTCTTCTTTATCAGGATTAGAGTTAATCAACCAAAAATCTAACAGAAAAAGACCCACTAAAAATAAACATCCAACAAGTATAAATTCAGTAGGAGGACTTTCTGCTTTATTAATATCTGATAAAAATGCCAGTACCATCCAAATAGCAAAAAAGCTAAATAAGAAAACGATTAGTCTCCAAATAAATTTATTGTTTTTTATAATTTGGAAAAGGAGTAGTCCCGTCATACAGAGGACGATCCAGAAATTGAAAGAGAAAAATTCCATATTCTTCCAAGGAACTAAGCAAAAGAAGAGACATAAAATCAAAACATAAGGTAGTCGTTGAAAAAGGAGAGAAAGGAGTGGAAGATTCATAACAAAACTTTTAATTAGGCGAAAAAAAGTTCTTTTGATTTTAAATATAAGTATTAAATAGCTTAGAATTGTAACTCCTATCTATTTTTAAGAAAACTTTATCTATGCAAAACATCAAAATCTTCATTTTCTTCCTCGTATTTCAACTACTTGCCTGCACCACCCAGCAAGACCCCGCCTTAACTGCTTTCGACGTTTACTGCGAAATGGTTGCCAATGATGCCAAACCAATGGCTTTACAATATCCTATGGAGGGAGCCGATGTCGATAATGTTTGGGATGATATGAAGCGTATCGCCGAAAAGCACCAAGTACAACTATATCGGGAAGATAACTTTCCAGTCAGCCAATTATTTCCAGCCGCAGCAACGGCGGGAAAGAGCGTTGTCCTAATCTATAGAGGCAAAAGATTGACCCAATACCAACAATGGAAAGCAGATGTGCAAGCGGATACAGATAATAACCAACAAGAAGCATTGGCTCGACGCTTTGGGCGCTTATTGGGCTATAGTCCCAAAGGCATCAATGAATTATTAAGTAAGAACTCGGCGTATCGGAATTTGGCTTCCTTTGGAGTCCAGCAGCAATGGACGCATTTGTATTATGAGAATGTAG
>CALJIY010000308.1 GCA_937973945.1 uncultured Saprospiraceae bacterium
AGGCGAACGGCAAGGTGGTTTTAAAATGGCATTGACTATTTTAAATGGTGGTCGAATTAAGGCAGGTACGGGTGCAATAGGTGGTGCGATGAATGCCTTAGATCGAGCGGTCAAATTTGGAAAAGAACGCAAACAATTTAAGGTACCTATTACTAACTTTGGAGCGATACAATATAAAATTGGCGATATAGCCATGCGCATTTTTGCGAACCAGGCGGCCTGTTTTAGAACCGCTGATATGATTGACCAAAAAAGAGTGTCCCTCAAAAGTAATGGCCTGTCGGATGGAGAAAGTAAAATCAAAGCAATCAGTGAATTTGCCATAGAAGCCTCTATCGTTAAAGTCACAGGCTCAGAATTGGTCTGCTACGCCATAGATGAAGCGATACAGATACATGGGGGAATGGGCTATGCGGTGGAAACAGGTTTGGGAATGGGCTACCGAGATGCAAGAATTACCAAGATCTACGAAGGAACAAATGATATTAATTCCATGCTAGCAGTTGGGGAATTATCCAAACGTGGTTTAGTCACAAAGGAATTAGATTTAGTGGGTGCAGGAAAAAAAATTCCTCGATTTATTGCTCAACAGATGAATCCTTTCCGATCAAAGTCTAAGGAAAAAGAGCAAGAAAGAATCGTTCAAGGCATAAAAAATACCTTCTTGTATGTCTCTGGAATGGCGGGAAAAAAACTCAAAAAGAAACTGGTAGACGAACAAGAAATTATTTTAAGTTTATCGACGATTCTGCAAGAAGCCTACATAGGAGAAAGTGCCCTATTGAAAGTTCAAAAGCTAGCTAAAGACATCAAAGCTGATAAAAAGAAATTAGTGATCCAAGAGCAGATGGTACAGTTATATTTGTATGAGGCATTGGCTAAGGTTAGAAAAGCCGCAGTAGAAGCAATCGCTAGCTTTGCTACAGGTCGAGCACGACAGCGACATACCAAGATGGTGCAACGAATGTTGAAACCCTATGAGGTGAATCCTAAAGAGTTGAGACGGAATATTGCACAGGCAGTGATCGAGCGGGGTGGGTATGAGTTGTAAGTTTTACGTGTAGATAAAAAATAGAACACAAGTAGGATTTTAGCTAAACACATAGGCACATAGAGCACATAGCCTATGTGGACTATGTGCCTTTGTGTTTAAGTATTACGTTTAATTTTGCCCACTTAATATAGGAATTCACACTACTGGACATTGAATTAGAGCAGAGAATAGAGAGATATTTCGTTCAGACCTGCCTGCTAAGGCACGCTATGGTATATACAGAAGTATTCAGCATTGGCTGTCGCCAATGAAAAAAGTTGAACGCAGAGGTGCAGAGACGCGGAGATTTTTTCGTAGAAAAAATCTAAAACTCTGCATCTCTGCGTCTCAGCGTTCAAAAAATATCATTGGCGACAGCCAATTTTGAATAATAACACTTAATTTTTTAAACTAAACTACGCCTAGCTTCTACTTTAGATGTGGTTTTATTGCGCAACTACAAATACTTATGTATATACTATAGCTAAGGCACGCAGGCAGGGAGCGACAAAATTTCGTGATATGCAAAGGAAATCTGTCTCTATTCTCTGCTCTCGCTTCTCTGTTCTTTACTCATGTCGGGTGGTGTGATAGGAATTACAAAACAATGAATATCCAATTGAAAACTAAGGTAGATGGGAACTACAAGGACATTATGCGTCAATTTGACCGAAAACTATTTGAGGCTTTAAAACCAAGTTTGGCCGATATGGAAATCGTCTCCTTCACTGGTTCTAAAAAAGGAGATAAGGTACATATTCGGTTTAATAGTCCGCTTAAAATGGAGTGGATCAGTCTTATAACGGATCATGGGGAAAATGAAAAGGAGTCTTTTTTTATTGATGAGGGGGTAAAATTGCCTTTTCCACTGTCCTATTGGAAACATAAGCATATTGTTAGAAAAATAACCAATAATACTTCGTATATTATCGATGATATTACTTTTGAGGGACCAAATGCAATCCTTTCTTGGTTTTTATATCCTGCAATTTATGTAGGGTTTTATCCTAGAAAAAGGATTTATAAAAAGTATTTTGGAATACGTTAATTTAATTGTTAATTTAGGAACAGAGAAAGATTTCGTTGAAATGCTATCACAATTCAGTATTTGCAAATGAATTCAGTATCTCAGCCCAAAAAACTAGAATTTTCAAACAATATCTTTATAAGCAAAGCACCAAATGTCTATAACCGTATTCATAGTTGATGACCATAAGGTCTTTAGGGAGGGCGTTTCCTCCTTAATTGGCTATGAGGAAGATATGCAAGTAATTGGAACAGCAGGTTCGAAACAAGAATTTATGGACAACATTTTAGCATATCAACCAGAGGTAATCTTAATGGATATTTCTCTAAAGGACGGCGAAGGGACGGATGCCACCAGATGGCTAAAAGAAAAAAGACCAGATTGCAAAATTCTAATATTGTCTATGCATCGGGAGGACAAGTATATTAAAAAGGTATTGGATAGTGGGGCCAATGGGTATATGCTTAAGGATGCTGGTACTAATGAAATGTTGAATGCGATACGAGCTATATATCAAGGAGAAACCTATTATAGCCAGCAAATCACTCAAGCTATTGTTCAACAAGTCGTGTCTGGAAAAAAGCCCAAAAAGGAATTAGTAGGAAAAGGACTCAGTAAAAGAGAATTGGAGGTGCTAAAATATATTGCAGAAGAAAAAGCAAATAAAGAAATAGCGGATCTTTTGTTTATTAGTGTTCGAACAGTGGATGCACACCGCAGACATTTATTAGAAAAACTACAAGTAAAAAATACAGCAGGATTGGTAAAAGCCGCTCTTCGTATGGGTTTGATTGATCTTTAAAAAAGCAAAAACAAATACTACAGGTAGTACCTTATCCAAGGTTAATCTTAGGATTAAATAAAACCTACCAAACTACTCACATTCACTAAACACATTCCTACAAGGTTTTTCACAGTGCTTGGATCTAAATAAACGCTCGATGGATAAAAAAGATTATAGTCTTTTTGATAACTTGATAGAAGGGATACAAGTTATTA
>CALJIY010000309.1 GCA_937973945.1 uncultured Saprospiraceae bacterium
AAGAAGAGGTGGGAGTGGGAGCAATTATTGTTTGCTGTTGATTCAAAAATTTTTCAGTGGCTTTAAAGAAACGCTGAAAGGTGATTGGTTTTAGTAAATAATCGACTGCATTCAATTCAAAACCATCTAAGGCATAGTCTCGGTAGGCTGTTGTAAAAATGACACTGGGTTGGTGTAGTAAATTTCTAAAAAAATCAGTTCCTTTCAACACGGGCATTTCTATATCTAAAAAGAGCAAATCAATTTGTTCGTTTTGTAAAATTTTCCTCGCCTCAATAGCACTAGCACAGGAGGCTACTAATTCAAAACCTGGTAATTGAGATAGATGACTTTCAATTAACTCTCTTGCCAAATCTTCATCATCAATGATTAAACATTTATGCGTCATATCGTTTCTATGTTTAATTGAACTTTATATACCCTTTCTTTTTTATCTATCTTCAATTGATGCGTATCGGGATAGAGCAATTCTAATTGTTTACTTACATTTTTTAATCCGATGGCTTCTTTGGAAGCTTGCTCATATACGCCTGCCGCAGGAATGGTATTCTCTATAGAAAAATGAATACTTTCTTTTGTTGCTTTTAAATCAATATGTAAGGTCGCTTGATTCAATTCTTGGCTCACGCCATGTTTAAAAGCATTTTCTATAAAAGTCAGCAACAATAAAGGGGCAATTTTTTGCTCTTCTTCTATTGCCGTAGTAAAAGAGACATGCACGCGTTTGCCATAGCGAATTTCTTCTAAGGCAAGGTAATTATCAATTAATTCTATTTCCTTTCTTAAGGATACAAATTGGTCATTACAGCGATAGAGCATATAATCCAATATATCCGATAGTTTACTAATTACTTCCGGTGTTTTATCAGATTTTTTCAAGGCCAGTGCATATAAATTATTTAAAGTATTGAATAAGAAATGAGGATTTAATTGGTTCTTTAAGGCACTTAGTTCTGCAATTTTTTTCTGCTCATTTAGTTGCAGGTACTTTTGTTGATTCTTATAAAAACGCATTAATAAGAGTAATACCGTTGGGCTAATATAAGTAATGGCTTTACTTAAAAAAACGCGAATACCGAATAATCGTTCCCAAAAAGATAGTTGGATATATTCTGGCATTATTCTATTGTAATAGTCAAAATATATTATTTCCACATAATTCATTCGGAAGAGGATGTATAAAGCAAATAAAAATAACAGCAGTAGCGTAAGCAATACCACAAAGACTAAGTACTTTCCCTTTTCCAAAAAAGTCGGAATTAAAAATTGAAGGCAGGTATAAGCAGCAATAATTTGTAAAACGACGATCGGTGCATAGGTCGCTAATACTTGTGGATACTCCATCTGCGCTGCTGCACTAGAGGAAGCAATAAAATATAGTAATACACCTACCCAAAAAAGGGCATGTTGAAGAAGAGGCTTATATCGAGTTGTAATTTTTTCCATAGGTGTCAACAAATTTATAGAAAAAACTATGGTTTTATGAATTTAGTCGATTAATCCCAATATGCTGTATATAGACAGCCATTTCGAGTCGATCAAGCCTGAATCCTCTATCTATCTACTCTCACATCGGATATAGCTACTTTTAAAATTTCACGCCTGATTACACTTTAGATTTGTGTCAACCTTATTTGCCACCAATCTAAAGTGAAATGAAAAATTTAATACTAATATTCCTTATTCTTCTGCTACCTGCTATAACTTTCTCACAAATCAATTATTCCATTAAAGGCAAAATAATTACAGCTGATGGATACGCCCCTTCTGGAAATGTAATGCTTTTACAAGCCAATGATTCTACTTTTTTGAAAGGCGATTTCTTTTTAGATGGCCAATTTCAATTAGAAAATGTGAACCACTCTGCTGTTCTGCTTCATTTTACTTCCCTTGAATTTGAAGATACTTTTATACAAGTAGCTTATACAGACATCCCCCTTATTGATTTAGGTACGATAGAATTACAATCATCAGGATTGGATTTAGAAGAAATAGTCGTCAAAAGTAGAAGACCTGTATATATACAACAAAAAGATGGGTCTATGACCGTGATGATAGAAAACACTTCCTTAGCCGCTAGTAATTCTGTCCAAGAAATTCTATCCAAATCACCAGATGTCTTAGTTAATGAGGAAGGAGCTATTACTGTATTTGGAAAAGGAACCGCAATTGTTTATTGGAACGGAAAAAGAATTTCTAATGAGCAATTAGAACTAATTGATCCTTCGACCATCAAAAAAATCGACATCATCAGAAATCCAACTGCAAAATATGATGCGGATGGAGCAGCTGTTATTCGAATTGTAACCATCCAATCTATCCAAGATGGGTATCAAGGAACTATAAAACAAAATGCGACCTATTCCGATTTTGCAGGCTTGGATACCTATTCGAGTATGAATGTAAATATACATAAGGGAAAGTTTTCTTCTACCGCCAATTATGCGCTCCTTCAAGGTAAAGATCGTCATATTTTATATACTACCAGAAATAGAGATGCAGCGGATGTATTTTTACAAACTGAGGTAACCACCGAATGGAAACATCACTATGATAATTATTCTTATTACGGGGCTGGTCTCCAATATGATTATCAAAAAGATAGCTATTTATCCCTACAATATGCTGGCTATTCCAAACAGTTAGGAGGTCAGCAGCTAAGCAATAATCGCATTGAAGACATAGAATCGATCAGCTTTTACGAAAGCACGATTGATCGAAAAGAAAAATATAAAAACAACAATCTTTCTTTCAATTTTAATCATACGCTGGACACCTTAAGTTCTTCTTTCTTTCTAGGTGGACAATATGCTAATTTTAAAATAAACACTAATAATCCTATCTTCGAACAGCGAATAGAATCAGATGGCAATTCTTCCAA
>CALJIY010000310.1 GCA_937973945.1 uncultured Saprospiraceae bacterium
AGTAGAAGGTGGAGCAGATTTAAAAGCAGTACAAGACATGTTGGGACATGAGTCTATTGTAACGACTGAAATATATACGCACTTAGATACGGATTATCTACGGGAAACGATTATGACTTTTCATCCTAGAAATCGGAAGAAAGAGGATGGGAGCATTGAACGGGGAGATACAGAGATATGATTTTTTTAAAACCTGCCTTCCAAGGAACGCAGGCAGGCACTGAGACACAGAGTACACGGAGAAAATTTTAAAACTCAGTGCGTTCTGTGACTCAGTGTTCCTTACTGTCAACAGCTAACACTCCGTAAAACTCTGTATCTCTGTGTCTCCGTGTTCTTATATTGTCAACATCTAACCAAGCCTCCTACACCAAAAACTACTCAAATCGCATCTATTAGATATACCAGTTGAGCATAAATAATTCTTATTTCATATGATATTAACAAAAAATAATAAATCGTGGTTATTCCTATTTATAGGATTGATTTTCAGTAGTTTATACCTACTGACTAGCTGCTCTGAAGAAGCCGTCAGTCGATTGAATGTAAAGCCGAGTGCATTTGGAAAAGCCAATCAAATCGCAGTCATTGCAGATAAAGATGTCTGGGAGGGAGCCGTAGGAGATACTTTCCGATATTATTTCGCCTCTGCCTTCTTAATTTTACCGCAACCAGAACCCGTATTTGACCTAAAACATTTTACCCCAGAGGAACTGACGTCCGACCCAATCAGAAAAGAACTAAGGACCTATATCTTGCTGGGTAACATTGAAGATGCCAACTCCACTACTGCCCAATTAATGAAAGAAAACATTGGGCCCGAGAGAATTAGAAAAGCCAAAGAAGAAAATGGCTATGGGAATTTACAAAAGAAAGATAAGTGGGCAAGAGGGCAATTGGTCTTATACATGTTCGGAACAGACGATAATAGCTTAATAACTAATATCAAAGCGGCCTATCCGAGTATTGCTAAAAAAATCCAAGATGGGGATAAAAAGATTTTGGAAGGGGCCGTTTATGCAGGTGGGGAAAGTCGAATTTTGAGCCAAAGTGTTCAAGATAAAATGGGCCTACAGATCCGTGTGCCCAACGAATATTTCTTAGCTATGGAGGAGTCAAATATCATGTGGTTACGTCGGGAAACAGCAGAAATGAGTAGTAACATTCTGATTCATAAACTCCCTTATACCGATCGTGCACAACTAAGCTACGAAGGTTTTAAAAGCCTACGAGATACCCTTTCTAAACAATATATCTCTTCTACTGTACCAGGTTCCTATATGCGTATTAATGACGAAGCACTGCCTATGTTCGTCAATCCGATTGAACACAAGGGCTTATATGCGGTAGAGGCAAGAGGAATTTGGGAATTGACGCAAGATTATATGGGCGGCTCTTTTATTAGCTATTTGATCCACCACCCTACTTCGGGGGAATTGTATTTATTGGATGGTTTTCTATTTGCGCCCGGTAAGAAGAAACGGGAATATATGCAGTATTTAGAGCATATTTTGTCGGATGCTACTATCCTGTAAATAGGAGGCTCGGAGCATGTTTTTTTTTTAGAACCTGCCTTCCAAGGAACGCAGGCAGGCACAGAGACACAGGGACAATGAGTTTTTCTGGCTATACGTCTACAGTTAGACGCGGAGAAAAAACTCTGTGCCTCTGTGCCTCCGTGTTCTGCATTAGAATCTAGGATAGTCTCATGTTCCCTCCTCTCCCCCAATCAACTCCTTAATAATCAACTGCATTTTCACGCCTGCCTCCGTAGCAATAGCAATAATTTCTTCCACAGTAGTCGATTCAATATTTTCGGTAGGGTAACATTTATTAGACACCACAGACACCACGAAAATAGGCAAATCCATATGCCTAGCCACAATTACTTCTGGCACCGTCGACATACCCACTACATCTCCACCTATACGATGCAAATAATTATACTCCGCAGGCGTCTCTAAATTAGGACCTTGCAATGCCACATATACCCCCTCATGAGCCCGTATTCCTTTTTCCATAGCGATGTCCAAAGCTACTTGATTCATTGCTCGGTCATAAGTTTTTAGCATTTCTGGAAATCTTGGCCCTAAACGATCATCATTGATCCCCCGTAAAGGATTTTCTGGTTGAAGGTTAATGTGGTCGTTTATAAATACTAAGTCACCTGGAAAAATATGGGGACTAGTACTACCAGAAATATTAGAAATAATTAATCGCTTAATCCCTAAAAACTTTAGGACTCTTACGGGGAAAGTTACTTCTTTCATCGAGTAGCCTTCATAATAATGAAAGCGTCCCGCCATTACCACCACGGCTTGTCCACCAAAATGTCCAAAGATTAATTTCCCTCGATGAGTCTCTACGGTGGGACTTAGAAAATGAGGAATTTCTTCGTACTCAATGGTTTCAACGATCTCCATATTATCTACTAGGCCTGCTAAACCAGTGCCTAGTATAATTCCATAAGTTGGTTTAAAATCCGTAATCGTTGTGATGTATTCTACTGCTTCTTGAATATTTTCGTATAGCATTTTTTTTTTAGAAGTCAGATCGCTATGCTGTCAGATCGCTGCGCTGTCAGAGGTCAGATGTATGATGTTGACTGCGAGATACTGTTTACATAGTGATTGTAAATTATGAATTAAATAAGATAGGTTACTTTGCTACTTATCGAAATGTTTTTTGATTAGTTTTTGAATAATAGATTAGGTTGTAAACAAGCTAGTCAGAACGCTTCGCTTTCAGTCTACTAGCAATAGTTTGTTAATTAAAAAGCGGTAGACAAAGTGTTGGACACCTCCGAAGGTGTCCGACATTTTTAAATTCCATCACTACTTTTTTAACTAACTATCCAAATATAGACAAGCATCACGTTGTCAAAGTCTTACGTCTGACTTCTGACAGTCCTGAAAGGACGATCTGACCTCTGACTTCTATTTCAAATGATGTTCAAATACAGCCGTAGCAATCATGATATCTTGTACCGCTACCCCTGTCAAATCTGCAACAGTAATTTCGTTATCATTTTGCCTGCCTTTAGTCGGCTGAGCAATTAATTCTCCCAATTCTAATAGCTGATCTTCTTGCAGACAATCATATTTTCTAGCTTGGAAAACCTCTCCTCTACTTTGACTTTGTGGTTTACTATCTACGACCACTACATCAGCATGTTGTAAAATATTTGGATCCAATTCAATCTTCTCCGCAGTATCTGAACCCAATGCCGTGATATGGGTACCTTTTTGAATATATTCAAAATACAATAAAGGTTCCTTGGCAGAAGTAGTCGTAATAATCACATTGCATTCTGATGCTAAAAAAGCAAGGCTATCCGCAATAGTTATATTAAATGGGCTATCTGAAAACTGGGCTTGAAAAGCAGCTACATTTTCTGGTGTTCTACCCCATACCATTATGTCTTTACAATCCGTCACTTGATGAAGGTAGGCCAGTTGCAACTTAGCCATAATACCTGTTCCAATAATCCCAACTCGTTTTATTTTTTTTGGTGCTAGATGCTTTAAAGTAATCATACTCGCAATAGCCGTTCGCACATCGGTTAACAAACCTTCGTCTAACAAAACGCAGCGGAGCACACCAGTCTGTTGACTAAACAACAACACGACTCCTTGGCTAGTCTTAATACCTAACTGCGCGTTAGTAGGAAATCCAGAAGCAATTTTTATTGCATAATAGGCCTGTCCTTTGATATATCCATACTTGATATGCGCTTCGCCAGATGGTTGATCAAATAGCAATTCACCGACGGGTGGAACAATCGAATCTCCCTTAGAATAAGCGACGAAACCTTCTTCTATTAAAGGAATCAAATCAACCGTTTTAAGATAGTTTTCAATTTCTGTTAAGGAAAGTACAGTAGTAGATGGCATTCTTATTTTTGTGCCTAAAGATAGGTAAGAACTTAGAGAATAGTCGTTGAGGACAACGATAAATTTATAATTTGTATTTTTTACCCAAAAATCCCTACCTTACCAATAGACTATATTTTCATTACAAAACGACCAACCACTCTAAGCAACATAATGCAAAAAACAGAAGACCAGCAACCCATCTATTCGGAGGGATATAAAAAATATGTACTACTAGTATTAACGGGCGTCTATATCTTCAACTTCATTGATCGCCAAATATTAGTCATCTTACAAGAGAGTATCAAAGAAGAATTGAGCCTATCCGATACCCAACTCGGTTTACTAACAGGTTTTGCTTTTGCCTTATTTTATGTCACCTTAGGGATACCCATCGCCCGACTAGCAGATAACTCAAATAGAAAAAAAATCATAGCAGTCTCCTTGACTGTGTGGAGTCTTATGACCGTATTATCCGGAAGAGCCGCCAATTTTATACATCTACTATTAGCTCGAATCGGCGTAGGTATTGGAGAAGCTGGTGCAAGTCCGCCTGCTCATTCTATGATATCAGATTATTTTCCAATAGAAAAAAGAGCGACCGCATTGGCGACGTATTCTGCGGGAATATACATCGGCATTCTATTAGGCTATTTATTTGGTGGTTGGTTAGATGAATTCTTTGGGTGGCGAATGGCATTAATGATGGTGGGCGTGCCTGGTGTACTTTATGCGATCTTCTTTTATCTAACCGTCCAAGAACCGCCAAGAGGATACTCCGAACAAGTAAAAGCACAGAGTGCAGACTATAGCATTCTACAAGTCTTCCAATTATTAATGAGTAGAAAAGCATTCGTTTTTCTAGCATTTGCGGCAGGCTTAAATGCTTTTAATGCCTACGGTATTGGGAATTTCCTACCCTCATTATTGCGAAGAATCCATCATATGGAAAGTGGAGAGATTGGTACTTGGCTTGCCTTGGGTAGTGGCGGCGGGGGCATCATTGGTGTTTGGCTAGGCGGTTATTTAGCGGATAAGTTGGGGGTTCGAGATAAAAGATGGTATTTATGGATACCAGCTATTTCTTTATTACTCTCTATTCCACTGTTAGCTATTATGATTTTTTCTACCAACAAATATGGCGTCGTCATTACCAATATCGCGGTCAAAGCATTATGGGCTACTTATCTAGGTCCTATCATTGCGATGGCACATGGCATGGTGGGTTTGCGGATGCGAGCATTAGCTTCTGCTGTATTGTTTCTTTTCTTAAACTTAATCGGACTCGGCTTAGGCCCTTTATTTATTGGTATGGCTAGTGATTATTTGGAACCTACTTATGGAATTTATTCTATCAAATGGGCGATGTGTATAGGTTTTATAGTAGCTGCTGCCTCCTCTTTCCTATATTGGCGAGGGTCTATTACTTTAGAAGGAGATTTGGCTCGTGCGCCGAAATAAATATTATATAGTTCCACATAAATTTATTTCATGGTGATTTTGAAAATCACCATGAATTAGCATCTATCAGATTAATACGCACACCTAGTGCTTGTTATGTATTTTTTTTGTTATTTATTGAACTTAACAACATTATAACTTAATCTAAAAAATTGCATTCATAAAGAATTTTACCATGCAATTGGCTTGTTTTTTGCTCTTCACACTATTACATACCTCTCTTCTACCCTTCCTAATATTCATTTCTTTACAAATTAGAAAACTACACACACATGAAAACGATCAGTCTCACTGCCTCGTCTATTGAGCATATTAAGCAGCAATTAGATCAACAATTAGCTAGTGGGTATCAACCTACAGTAGCTATGGTATTTAGTGCGCCAGAATTACCTTATCAAGAACTTCCAGCCTTATTTAAAAATTACAATATAGCCTTAATTGGATGTACCACTATGAGAGAAATAAGTAATAGTGAGATTACATCTAACAGTTTTAGTGTGCTATTAATGGATATGAAAAAGGAATATTTTGAAGTATGCCAATTAGCATATGAAACAGAAGATATAGCTACTGCCGCAAAAGCGCTCGGACAAAGGGCTATTCAAGCATTTGACCGTCCAGGAATTATCCTTTATTCAGGAGGCATGAGTGTTGATGGAGAAAAATTAGTAAATGAAATCAAAAAAGGTACGGATACTAGGATTCCACTTTACGGTGGATTGGCAGGGGATGGAACAAGATTTGAGACGACTTATTGTTTTAGTCAGGAAGGGGTTTCAAATATGGGCTTGGCTGCTATCATTATCGACACCGACAAAATTCGACTCAGTGGTCTATCTTATAGTGGTTGGAAAGAATTAGGCGCTACCCACAAGATTACCAAAGCTATTGGTAATGTAGTTTATGAAATAAACAATAAACCTGCATTAGAAGAATTTGAGAAATATTTCGGCAAATTAAGATATAATTTATCCGTAGAAGAAGGAGGTGAATTTGAGGTGATTGCAGGACAATTTCCATTAAAGATATTAAAACAACAAGGTGCCTCTGTACTCCGATCTGTTATGATTAGTGATACAAAAACACAATCATTAGTATTAGCAGGTAGTGTTCAAGAAGGAGAAACTTTTCAATTTTGTACGAGTCCAAGTTTTGAGGTTGTTGATAAAACAATAGATAAAATTGGTAAATTAAAAAACAAGTTAGGAGATATTGATGCAGTCGTGATGATTTCTTGTGCCGCTAGACTATCCGTTTTTGGCCCCATGCTAGAAGATGAAATCAGTGAAATATATAATTTGTGGAAGCAGCCAATGATCGGCTACTTCTCGTATGGAGAAATTGGGAATACAGATCTTCAAAATAGTAATTGTGAATTTCACAACGTCACCTGCTCTTTAGTAACAATAACAGAAAAGTAATTATTCGGCAATAATTGAGAGAGAATTAATGGTAAAAATCAGGCATAAGGAACTTTCTAAAAAAGAGATCATCGATACATCATCATCACAGATAGCCAATTTAGAAAAAGCGCTTCAGCAAAAAGAAAAAGAATTGAGACGTTGTAAGTTTAAATTACAACGACTCGAAATGGAAACGGAAGTAAGCAACCGATTTCTGCAAACCTCTGTGCAAGAATTAGAGGAAAAAAATTTACTACTAGAAAAATACTTCGAGAGCAATTTGCAATTGGAAAACTTTGCTCACATTGCGTCTCATGATTTAAAAGCACCGCTGAATAATATTTTAAGTTTCTCTGGTTTATTACAAAAAACTTCCAATGGGAAATTAAGTCCTTCTGAAGAAAAATTCGTAGCATTCATAATAGAAGCTGCAAAAAATATGAGAAAGACCATCCATTCTCTATTGCGATTCTCTTTGGTCACAAATGCTAAAATAGAAATTACTTCTTTTAACCCCAATGAACTTTTGCTAGAATTAAAGAGAGATTTAGCAAGTACTTTGTCTCAAAAAAAAGCTACATTACAACTATCTCCCTTGCCTAATTCTATCACTGGAGATATTACTTTACTAAGAGAAGTTTTTCAAAATATTATTTTAAATGGTGTTAAATTTATTGATATAAAAACAAGCCCTATCATTGAAATTTCTTGTGAGGAAAACAAAACCCATTGGGTATTTTCTGTAAAAGATAATGGGATTGGTATCCCCGAAGAATTTAAGAAGAAAATATTCATTATGCTTCAGCGACTCAATACAGGCAAAGAATATGACGGAACGGGAATGGGCTTAAGTATTTGCAAGAAAATTATTGAACATCATGGTGGGGAGATTTGGGTCGATAGCGAAGTGGGCACAGGAAGTGTTTTTTATTTTTCAGTTATTAAAAAAATGTATTTAGACGTAGCTTAGACCTCTAGTCTAAGTAGAACTAATCAAAACAGAAGTCTAAGCTAAAAGGCCTACAACAACGGAATAAAAACAGTCAGTTTATAAAAATTCTTCGAATTAAAATCCGTCTTAAAATTCTTACCCGCAGAAAAACGGAAAACATATTTATTATCCACCGTAAACTTTGCGAAGCCACCTAGCCATTGATACAATGGAAAAGCCTCCGCACCTGTTTCTCTTGTCAGAATAAAACTTTCATGGTGGATACCCAATGTTACATGTTCATTAACAATATACCCAGGCAATACCCAATACAGGAAATAATCAAAAGTGACAGGCCCTTCTTTTCTAAGTGCTTTATAATAAGATCCAAATAATTCAATATCCCATTTATCTGATAAAAAAAAGCCAGCAATACCGGGTACGATACCATCCCCTACTACGCCACTTTCTCCACCTGACAAAAGTTTACCATGTGTAAATCCTAAAAAAGGGTTGACCAAAAATTGATCATTTAGAGTAAGAAAACTAAGGCCTACGCCAACTTCTAACCAATTATCTATTCCCCCCGCATCAATATTTCCATAGGTAGGGTTCGTCCACAGATTACCATAATAGGTAAAACTTAACTGATCATCTAAACCAAAACTTCCAAAAATACTAGGGTAGAAACCAAAAGCATTATCTTGATTAATAGCAACGGCGAAAGTAGAAGGCGCTTTGGATTCAGTCGTTAATTGTGCAGAAAGACTGAACGAAAACAATAGACACAGTAATAATAATAGAATATTTTTCATAGCTGCAATATTACCATATTCTAAGATGAATCATCAAGGTAAGTCTATAATTTTATTTGAATTGTAAACACATCAAATATTTCATTATTAATCTAGGTTTTCAACAGGCATCAATGCCCCCACCTCCTTTCGCCAATCCTCTAATAAGCCCTCCAATGCTGCTGTCTTTTCGGGCAATTCTGTTGCCAAATTATTTTGTTCCCCTATATCTGTTTTCAGATTATATAATTCAACAGCACCATCCTCAAACCATTCAATCAATTTGTAATCCCCTGCTCGAATAGCAGCAGATGGTCGGTTCTTCGAACCATGATAATGAGGAAAATGCCAATAGAGGGCAGGTCTAGAAAAATCACCTTTTTGTTTTAGTAAGGGGACCATATCTTTTCCATCGACATGTTGCCTTGGCAATGGGGGCAATCCGGCCATGCTCAAAAGGGTGGGATAAAAATCAGTGCTAGTGATAGGTTCTTCACAAACCGTATTTTCTGCAATTTTTCCTGCCCACTTTACAATTGCAGGAACTCGAATACCGCCTTCATATAACCAACCTTTTCCTGCTCGAAGGGGTGTTACTGCCGTTGGAGCTATTCTCTTAGGAGACAAGGTAGTAAAGCCTCCGTTATCAGAAGTAAAGACAATAATGGTATTATCGATCAAATCAAGTTCTTCTAATTGATGTATAATATTTCCGACACTTTCATCCACACTTTGCACCATCGCTGCGTAAGCTGGATTATCTTGTTTTTGTTTAGACCGAGCATCCCGTTCGTCTACAAAATCAGGAGTAGCAGTAGCTGGAATAGTTTTTAACTTTTGCTCATATTTAGTTTTTAATGCTAGCTTCGCTTCGATCGGTGTATGCACATTGTAATAAGCTAAATACAATAAAAAAGGCTGCGTTTTATTCTGTTGGATAAATTGAACAGATTCTTTAGTTAAACGATCCGTTAGATATTCTCCCGCTTCCCCTCCTTCTAATCCTGGCACATCCCAACGTTTTCTATCATTCTTATATGGATAAAAATACGAAGCAGGTTGCCCTGCCCAATGTCCTCCTTTATTGATATCGAAACCTTGATTCTCTGGAAAAAATCCTTTTTCGCCTAAATGCCATTTACCGAAAAAGGCCGTTTGATACCCTTCTTCTTTAAAGCGTTCGGCTAGCGTGATCTCTGCTAAAGGTAATTCGTGTTTATCTTGAGTGCCAACTAAGATTCTATCTTTGGGATCTAGTCCAGGTATCCAATCTGTAATATTCAATCTTGCTGGATATTTACCTGTTAAGATACTTGCTCGGGTTGGTGAACAAACTGGGCATGCAGCGTAAGCATTCGTAAATTTCATACCTTCTTTGGCAAGGTGATCAATATGAGGTGTTTCATAAAAAGTACTTCCATAACAAGCGACATCATTCCAACCTAAATCATCGACGAGCAAAAAAACAATATTGGGTGGGGTAGTTTGTGGAATTGATTCCTTGGTATGGCAGGAGATATTTATAAGGAGAAAAGTAACAATACTTATCAAAAAAATTGTTTTTGAAAGATACCATTTCTTGGGTGGAGTTATTTTTTTCATAACGGATATTGCTTAGTAAACAAATACTGTCAGGTTCTCTGACATCAAATTATGTTAGCTTCAAGAAAGCTAACACAATACCGCATATTCCTATTATGTTAGCACTCTTGGTGCTAACATAATTAAATACAAATTAAAATCAATCATTATCTAATTAAAAGATCACTTAAGAAGAAGGCAGTACCCCAAAATCAAAAAAAGTAGCCCCCGCCACTTTTTCATAGTCTAGCGTACTAATAGTAATGGATTTCGTTAAAGCCCCTGCATTAAAAGAGATAGTTGTATTTTTTAATAAGGCTGGATCTACAAAAAGCGGATATTCCAATATAGGATACCCGAAAGGCGGCACAGAACCAGAAACCAATCCCGTTTGTTCCAGCAACTCTTCGCTAGATGCAAATCGTATCTTTCTAACCCGCTTCCCTTGATCTTTAAAATATTGCTTCACGCTGTTGGAATCCACTTTTTGATTAGCGGGAAGCACAAATAAACAAAAGTCGTTTTGTACTTTTAAGACGATGGCCTTTGCTCCTGTGGACATAGATTCCCCACGTACTCTAGCGGAATCAGCAGAGGTTAGGGTGGGTTCATGGGTTCTTGCTTGGTAGGGGATGTTATTTTCTTCTAGTAGGCTGATGATTTTTTGGTAGACAGACATAGAATGTTTTTAAAATACAAAAAGCCCAGCAACTTTACAGTTACCAGGCTTTATTTTGCGCTTCCTCAAGGACTCGAACCTTGGACCTATTGATTAACAGTCAACCGCTCTAACCAGCTGAGCTAAGGAAGCTTTATAAAAGAAAACAAAAAGAATTACTTTTGCCTTTCTTTAATAACGGACGCAAAGTTATATCTTTCAGTAAATAGATGCAATCCATTTGCAAAAAAAAATAATATTTTTTTTTGAGGGACATAACCTTTTGAGCAGCCAATAGTATAAACTATAAAGAACCGATAATAGTTTCACCTGTTGTGGATTTATTGGATAAGAAATTAGTAAATAAATATAGTCACTTAAAATTATAAAGAAATGAGTTTAATTATAGTAGGTACCGTTGCCTTTGATTCCATTGAAACACCTTTTGGAAAGGCGGAAAGAGTGGTTGGAGGAGCAGCCTTATATGGAAGTATCGCGGCATCCCATTTTACAGATCAGGTACAGTTAGTATCTATTATAGGTGGTGATTTCCCACAAGCAGAGCTAGATTATATGGCTAATAGAGGGATAGACCAAGAAGGTTTGCAGATTATCAAAGATAAAAAGTCTTTTTTCTGGTCTGGAAAATATCATAACAATATGAATTCCAGAGATACTTTAGTGACAGATTTGAATGTATTGGCTGATTTTGACCCTGTATTGCCAGAGAGCTATAAGAATGCAGAATATGTAATGCTTGGTAATTTGCAACCAGAAGTGCAAATGCGGGTAATCGATCAAATGAATACGCGTCCGAAATTAATTATTTTGGATACGATGAATTTCTGGATGGACATTGCCATGGATGCTTTGCAAAAAGTAATTGCTAAGATTGATGTCTTAACTATCAATGATGAGGAGGCGCGTCAATTATCTGGCGAATATTCTTTGGTAAAAGCAGCAGCAAAGATTTTAAAGATGGGCCCAAAGTATTTGATTATTAAAAAAGGGGAGCATGGGGCTTTATTATTCCATGAAGACAAAATATTCTCTGCTCCTGCGCTACCATTGGCTGAAGTATATGATCCAACGGGTGCAGGTGATACCTTTGCAGGTGGATTTGCTGGCTATTTAGCGATGACAGATGATATTTCTTTTGAAAATATGAAGCGGGCGATTATCTATGGTTCTGCAATGGCTTCTTTCTGTGTGGAGAAATTTAGTAATGAACGATTGAAAGAAGTAGATGAAGTAGATTTAGCAGCAAGAATGCAGCGATTTGTGGAATTATCAAAGTTTGATATTGAAACAATGGCTGGGGCATAAAAAAGTTCAAGATCAAGTGTCAAGACGAAAAGAACAGGTTGATTGTCATAGTAACAGTCGACCTGTTCTCAATTATAGGTATAGGTTTCTTCTATTTCAACCCCACCCTCACTAAAAAAGTATAGGTTTATCCCATTAAAAGGTCCCCACAACTGCATTTTTCTATCAAAGTGCTACAATTTCTTATTTTTCTTAGTAATTTCATGTGGTCTTAGTTTTCAGCAGGTAACGATGAAAGAATAAATTGGTCAACTTGACGAGTGTATTTTGTTCTTTGCTGTTTTTAAAAAATATTTGCATAGCAGGGCTACGGAAATATTTTTTTGAAGCTGCAAAGGACAAAAGACGCCGTCAAGTTGTTCAAGTTATCATTTTATCGTTACCTAAGTCTATTAATTGTTACTTTTTTTCTAATACTAGTCAAATTAGTATAACAATTGTTAGGTTATCCATTAATAGATAATTGCTGACGTATTAATCACAAAAAAATTATTATTAATCATGGGATTACTTGGAGATTTAAAAAAAATAATATTTGGTGCAAAATCTATAACCAAATCTGCAGCTGGTAAAGTGGCAGAAGCAGGCAAAGAAGTTGGAGGTGATTTATTAGATAAATCAGGGGATGTCTTGAGTAAGGCAAAAGATGTAGCAGGGGATGTTGGAGGCGATGCAATGGATTCTGTAGGGGATATTTTAAATAAGGCAAAGGAATTGACAGCGGATGTAACGGAACAATTTAAAGAAAGTGAAATCGGTGGCAAGATCGTCGATTCTGGTAAGGACTTAATGGAAAAAGCCAAAGAGAATGAATATTTCAACAAGGCTAGTGAAATGGTATCAGATGCGGTAGATAAAGCAAAAGAAGTGGGCGGAGATATAATGGAAGGAGCTAAAGAAACTGCTAGTGATGCGGGGCAAATGACCAAAGATGTAGGAAGCGATGTAAAAGCTGGCTCTGGCAACTTAATGGATAACGCTAAAAATGCTGCCGCAGGTATTGGTGGTACGGCTGCCGTTATCGGTGGATCTATTTTAGCTGCTGGTAAAGATGCCTTAGACAAAGCAAAAGATACCGCCAGCAATGTAACAGAATCTTTAGGAGAAAATGAATTGGTACAGAAAGCAGGCAATGTAGCAGAGAATGTAGGAGGTAAGGTCTTAGATACAGGCAAAGACCTAACTGATAAAGCAGCTAATGTAGCTGAAAATGTGGGCGGTAAAATACTAAATAGTGATGCCTTAAAAACGGCAGAAGGGGTAGCAGAAAACGTAGGTAGTAAAGTATTAGATACGGGTAAAGACCTAACTGATAAAGCAGCTAACTTAGCAGAAAATGTTGGCGGTAAAATATTGAATAGCGACGCTCTGAAAACAGCGGAAGGCACTGCAGAAAACATTGGTGGAGAAATTTTAAGTAAATCTGGCGACCTAGCGAACATGGCAAAAGGCGCTGCTGCTGCAATTGGTGGTGGTATGTTAGCTGCTGGTACAGATCTAGCAGGAAAAGCTAAACAAGTCTTAGATAATCCAGAAGCTTCTATCGATAGCGCCGTTGGAAAAGCAGAAGAAATGGCCAAAGGCATGATCGACAGAGTAAAGAATGGTGGTGAACTTTCTGATAAAGTAGGCTATGACGACTTGAAGAAAAGCACCTTGGAAGGTACAGATGATTTCTTCGCAAGAGCAGATCGCTTTGCAAAAGGAGATTATAATAATGAAGGGGCCAACAAGCCTGTAGATACAGGAAATGACCTCTTTAAAAATACAGAAGAGAAAATGAAGAAAGAGGGTTCAGACGATGAAGCATAAATATTTCTGTGAACAGTATTGAATTCTTCATTATTCCTTACTAACTTTGAGCGTTAATAAGCGCAGTATTCCTTATTACAAGGATACTGCGCTTATTTTTTTTTACAGTTAGCTCAACTTAATAAAAAGTTGACTAATAGCAGTTCGACAAAATAAAATGCCAACTTCGATTGCCTTTTGATAACATTCCTAACCTAATGCACACAATTCACACACTATTGTTGCGTGGTAGATTACAATGTTTTTCAAAATATTTTGTCCATTCTCACTAATTTAGGAATGAGAAGTTAATAATTAAGACCCATCTGCAGGCTCTTTTTCATTTACTTACTTTTTTATTCCTCATTCAAACTACAAAAATTTGTCATTAATTAAGTCTATTTCAGGGATTAGAGGTACTATTGGCGGGACAGTAGGAGACAATTTAACCGCACAAGATATTGTTAGTTCCGCAGCAGGGTATGGAACTTGGCTATTGCAACAGAATAAGCAACCATCTATTGTTATCGGAAGAGATGCCCGTATTTCTGGAGAGTTAGTAAGTAGTTTAGTCGTCTCCACTTTAAGAATGCTCGGTATCAATGTGATAGACTTAGGCTTATCGACAACGCCCACGGTAGAAATGGCAGTAGTAGCTGAAAAAGCAACAGGTGGTATTATTTTAACTGCTAGCCATAATCCAAAGGAATGGAATGCCCTGAAATTACTCAATAGTGACGGAGAATTTATATCCGCAAAAGATGGGCAAGATATTTTAACACTCATCAAAAGAGGACAGATCACCTATGCCTCTGTCGATAAGTTGGGCACCCTCACTAAAAAAGAAGGCTATATACAAAAACATATTGACCAGATACTAGCATTGCCTTTAGTCAATATTCCTGCTATAAAAGCCAGAGGGTTTAAAATAGTAGTTGATTGTATTAACTCAACGGGAGCGATCTCTATCCCTCCCTTATTGGCGCAATTAGGTTGTGAAACCATCTTAATCAATGAAACGCCTGATGGTCAATTTGCGCATAATCCAGAACCCCTGCCATCTAACTTGAGTAGTTTGTCAAAGGCAGTTATGGATAAGCGAGCAGATTTAGGCATTGCGGTTGATCCAGATGTCGATCGCTTGGCATTTGTATGTGAAGATGGAGAAATGTTTGGAGAAGAATATACCTTGGTCGCTGTTGCAGATTATATACTTCAACATAAAGTAGGGAATACGGTATCTAATTTATCTTCCACTCGTGCATTACGAGATGTTACAGAAAAGCGAGGCGGCGTTTATCATGCGTCTGCTGTTGGGGAAGTTAATGTGGTGACTAAAATGAAAGAATGTAATGCCGTAATAGGCGGAGAAGGAAATGGCGGTATTATTTATCCTGAATTGCATTATGGTAGAGATGCTTTGGTTGGCATTGCTTTATTCTTATCGCACTTAGCGGTTTTTGGAAAAAATACTTCTTTTTTAAGAGCTACCTATCCGAGGTATACTATATCTAAAAACAAAATTCAATTGACGCCAGAAATCAATATTGATTTGCTGTTGGCGAAATTAAAATCTAAATATAAAAACTATCCGCTCAATACCATTGATGGTTTAAAGATAGAGATAGATAATGATTGGATTCATTTAAGAAAGTCTAACACAGAGCCTATCATTAGAATTTATACAGAAAGTAATTCTGAAGTAGTAGCCTCTAATTTGGCTAGAAAGATACAGATGGATATTAATGAAATCTTGAAAGCTTAGGGAAGTAATAAGTATGAAGTAATAGGTAATACGTAGTAAAACGTTGACTACCTTATCTTAAACAACTTCATTTCAAAAAATCCGATGCTAAATGTTTTTAGCATCGGATTTTTTTTTAACATTGGATTTTAGGCGTTATATCAATTTTTAGTTGATTATTTAATCTTATCAAAAACAGGCTGGTTTAATTCAATCACACTGCTCTCCTATCCCACCGACTTTGTTCTCTTTCCAATAATAAGTTAAATTTTGCTGGCGCCTCTTTATCAATAGTCATTTGTTCTTCTGTGATAGGATGCAAAAATGACAATCCAACCGCAGTCAAAAACAATCCTTTATTTTTTAAAATCATGCCCTCCGTTCCATATAATTTATCTCCTAAAATCGGCCATCCAGATTTGGCTAAATGAATTCTTAGTTGATGGGTTCTCCCGGTAGATGGATATAAATCTACTAGTGTCAAATACTCATTCTTTAAAGATTGAACGATACGAGTTGTTTCAAACCGAGTATGTGATACTTTGCCTTCAATAGGTAGATCTATAGTTCCTGAGTTTGGTAGTTTTCCAATAACTATGGCTTGGTACTTTTTTTCAATCTGTTTATTTTCAAATTGTTTGCCGAGTAATACCCTAGCGCTTCTAGTCTTGGCAATTAGTAATAATCCACTAGTTGCGTGATCTAGGCGATGCGCTGGCATGGGCGTTGCCAAAGCATCTTCAGCTATTGAACTTTTCAAATTAAAAGCCAAAGCATTTTGAATCGTCCGATATTGATTGCCGCTGACAACAACACCTGCAGGTTTATTCACAACAGCGATATACGCATCTTCAAAAATAATATCTACCCGTAAAGGGAATACCTTGATGGGTTTCTGTTCTGGTTCCATTAATTGGATCACTTGCCCTGGCGCTACCCAGCGCCCTGTATCTGCTGGCACCCCATCTATCCATACACATCCTTTTTTGATCGCTTTCTTTATTCCTTTTCTCGTAGTAATAATACGAAAGATACTCACGGCATAATCACTCAATCGAGCAGCACTTGTATTTGGAGGAACGGTATGTGTTTCTAGTAAGATCAATTAATTGTATTATTGAAGTTGTTAAGACCACTGGTCTCGTAAAAGCAGTAAAAATAAAATAAATAAGTCGAAATAACTTAATACAATAAAAAAGACCAGCCACGACATAAATTGCCCTGACTGGTCCATAACACACACTTGTTAAACCATTAATTCTTTTGTTTCTTTTGGTTTTGGCTATCGGGTTTTAACAAGAATATTTTGAAAAAAATTAAGAACGAGTAAAAAATAAATTATAGAATTACTCTTTACTCGTTCCTAAGTCGTAAGTATTTTAAATCTTTCAATCTTTAAGGAGAGAAGAAACCTGTTCCTCTCTAAAGATCATTTTCTTACTTAAAATTTGATCGGCTGTAGTTACTTGGTAGTATAAAATTCCATGTACCTTTAAGTCTTCTCCATTTACCTTAATCTGGTTTTCGCCTTTTCCAAAATTTCCTTCATAAGTCTTCAACACTTTTCCTTTAGGATCATAAATAGTCAAAGTAATGTCGGATGCTTGGAGCAACTCAAATTTGATAAAAGTTTCTTTTGAAAATGGGTTAGGCGTATTTTGATGCAAGACAAAAGACTGTTCCGGAATCAATAATTTATTATCTACCACTAGATTCATTACGGTCTCTTCTTTTACTTCAACTGTTGCCTCTTTCTTAGATAAATGAGCT
>CALJIY010000311.1 GCA_937973945.1 uncultured Saprospiraceae bacterium
ATCAAATACAAGTTTGGGAGGATCTGAATTAATACAACGGGGGAGATAAATGTGGGGAAGGAGGATATATTTGAAGGGAAAAAGTAGTAGGACTTAATAGTGTTCAAATTTTATGCCATATTAATGACAGGTCTGAATCACACAAAATCTATTAAAAATATAAGGTTTTTACTAGTTATATCTAACAATACAAAGACTTCATGAACCTGCTGTTGATGTGTGTTTTTGTCACAGTTTATACTTAAAAATTGTGACTATATTGTTTGGGTTTTAGTACCGTTTTATTTAATATCAGACAAGCTTTTTTGTTAGGAGACTTTTTACTATTTCTGAATCATCTTCTCAATTCTACTAACAAAGAACAACAATCCAACTATAATATGTATTTTTGAAGATTCAACAATTTCTATATAAATTAGTGTCCTTACTCAATGAAATTTGATCAATACCGTATTTCACCAGATTTAAAGGAAAGCATTGCTAAGTTAGGATTTAAACGTCCAACTGATATTCAGTTTAAAGCGATCCCACATATACTGAAAGGGGAAGATGTGTTAGCTATTGCGCAGACAGGTACTGGTAAAACGGCTGCATTTGCGATTCCTGTACTCAATTTATTACATGAACGAAAATTGAGTCAACGACGACCAGATGGGATTAAATGTCTAGTTTTAGCTCCCACTAGAGAATTAGCGATTCAGATTACCGATGTATTTATAGAATTAGGACGGCATCTGAAAGTTAAATCCTTCTGTATCTTTGGTGGTGTGGAGCAGGACAGCCAAATCCAAAAACTGAATAAGGGACTGGATTTGCTCGTCGCTACGCCTGGTCGAATGTTTGACTTAATTAGCCAAGGGCATTTAAATTTAAGTAGAGTGGAAATCTTAATACTGGATGAGGCCGATCATATGCTTGATTTAGGCTTTCTAACAGATATTGAAGACGTTCTGAGGCACTTACCTAAACGTAGACAAACACTATTCTTCTCCGCAACTATAGATGAAAAAATCAAGAAATTAGCGTATAGAATCGTCAATAAAGCCATCCGTATTCAAATCTCTCCTAAAGATCCGGTGACAAAAAAAGTACAGCATAGTGTTGTATATATTGAAATGGATGATAAGCGTTTTTTCTTGGAACGTTTAGTGAATGAACATGAAACAGAAAAGATTTTGGTTTTTGTAAGAACAAAAGTTCGTGCAGAAAGAGTGGTCAAGGCAATGGAACGGGTGGGCATCAAAGCCTTATCCATACATGGAGATAAGGAGCAAGCTAATAGACTACAGGTCATGAAAGAGTTTCGATCCGGTAATACAAAACTATTAATTGCGACGGATGTTAGTGCTCGGGGAATTGATATTCCTGATGTGTCCTATGTTATCAATTACGACTTGCCAGAACAGGTCGAAAACTATGTGCACCGTATTGGTCGGACGGGTAGAGGGGCTCAATCTGGATTTGCTATTTCTTTTTGTAGCCCAAATGAGAAAGTAATTCTTGATGAAATTGAAGACTATTTGGGAAAACCAATTACGGTGATTGAAATTGGAAAAGAAGATTATAAGGACACGGTTAATCTATCCGAAGATCACCGTCCAGATTGGAAGGCATTGAATAAAGAGATGGAAGCATTTGAGCAAGCACAACAAAAAAAGCGAAAGCGGAAGAAGAAGTAGGGAGGGGCTGTTAGACTTTAGCTTTTAGCAATCAGCTTCCAATTAGGTGTTTATTCTGTAAGTGTATTAATTAATTCTCATAAAATAAATAACATCAGCTAAAAGTCCTGTTAGAAGCTAATGGCTAACAGTTAATAGCTAATAGCTTTTCAAAATGCAATTATTCGATAAAATCAAAAAGCAGGTAGAAAAAATAGCTGGTTTAAGACAGGTGCTTAGACGTATCAGACCTACTAATGATTTTACTATTGCAAACCTTCCTTTAGCACCAGATTACGAAGACCTTTCCAACTGGGCAGCTCATCCTCAACTGATTACTAAAGTGGCTTATACGCCGGAAAGTATTGCGCCTACTTCTGCCTGGAAAGATGGACGAGTAGATTGCTTTTATGTCTATCCAACGCTAAATTTTAGTAGCCAATATTGGAATGCCCCCTTGGACCATCAAGGAATTAATGAATTAGTGGACGAGTTGATATTACCAGGGCAGGTATCTGTTTTTAATACTTGCTGTAGAATATTTGTTCCTCGATACCGACAAGCAACCTTCTACTCTTTTTTGAGAACGCGTAAAAATGGGCGAGCAGCATTAGAGGTGGCAGGGGCAGATGTAGTTGCTGCTTTTGATTATTATTTGGCGAATTTTAATAAAGGCCGCCCTTTTTATTTAGCAGGTCATAGCCAAGGCGCACTACATGTAATGCGTTTATTAGAAGAGCGAATAGAGGGAACTGCGCTGGTCAAACAATTAGTAGCTGCTTATCCAATCGGTTTTTATTTTCCTATGGATAAATTTAAACGAACCTTAAAAACCATAGTGCCCAGTAAAAGCCCTACTACGACCAATTGCGTGGTAGCTTGGGATACTTACTTAGCTACTGGAGGGCCAGTTCGAATATTAGATCGATCTGAAATTAGATATAGAGAGGATGGAAAAGTGAGGTGGGAGAAAAGGAAAAAGAAAGAGGTACTTGGCGTTAATCCTTTAAGTTGGACGACCTCAAATGAATTGGTTTCCGCCAAACGTCATAAAGGAGGGGTATTTCTATATTTGAAAAGTGCTAAAAAGATGGATTTGGAAGCAATGATTGCAGAAGAACCGATGGGACTTACTTGTAAGAGTTTATCTAAACCCCAAAAACAACAGGTAAACGCTCAAATTGGTAAAAAAGGATTTCTTTATGTAAGTAAACCGAAGTATAGAGCTTTTAGAAGATTGATGTTACCTGGCGGATATTTGCATGTATTTGATATCGCTTTATTCTATATTAATCTTCGAGAAAATATTGCGGAACGATGGAACGCTTATCAAGAACGCTATCCTTCTTCTGATTAATTTCAATCTCAACCTCAACCTCAAACCTCAAACGCTAGGCTGAGCATGACTTATTAGTTGTGTGGTCAGTGAACAGACTTAAACGATTATTTATCCATTTCCTATAGCATTTCTTTCTTTAAAAATACCTCTATTTCTTTGCTTGAATTTTGTTGAATGTCTTTTGGTAGGTTTAACTTTTTTCGAGTTTTTAAATCTATTGCAATAGCTTGGTTAGTATCTGATTTTCTTAATACTAAATAGGCATTGTTTTGCTTTGTTGGCAGTGCCTCCTTTTTCAAAAGAACAGGTTCTTTAAATATTGGATTGATTTCAAATCGATCTTCTTCCCTATTATAGGTAGGAATGATGGCTTGCATTTTATCTCCAGAGGCGATTAGAAATAAACTATGGTATAAGGTTTCGTTGACTTTGTACTCAGCATGTGGCAATATAGCAGAGGGCGTATTAGAAGCATTTAACTGAAATACAAAAACGCCTTGATCTTGCGCATAGCCTATAATAAAATTTTCCCAAACTTCTAATCGTAGAATTTGATTAGACTGGGCATCTACTGCTTGTCTTGATGCTTTAAATGAAGGACGAAG
>CALJIY010000312.1 GCA_937973945.1 uncultured Saprospiraceae bacterium
TTAAAAATACTTAAAATTATGCCCGTCTTCTATTTTTAATAAAGTCTCATAAATTAATTTTATAACCCCTTCTACATCATCTTTATGTGCCATCTCCACAGTCGTATGCATATATCTCAATGGCAAAGAAATCAAGGCAGAAGGGACACCACCATTGGAATAAGCAAAAGCGTCTGTATCTGTCCCTGTACTACGAGAAGCGACCTCTCTTTGCACAGCTATATTCTTTTCCTCTGCGGTATCTAAAATTAATTTCAATAAATTATTGTGAACAGCAGGAGCGAAGGTGACAGAAGGTCCTTTGCCAGATTCTACGTCTCCGTGTTTTTTGACACTGACAAGTGGTGTATGCGTATCATGCGTGACATCTGTGATAATAGCCACATCTGGTTTAATCGAATCTGCGATCATTTGTGCTCCCCTAAGACCAATTTCTTCTTGTACAGCATTAACGATACAAAGCCTAAAAGGAAGGTCAATTTTATTCTTTTTGAGCAAACGAGCTACCTCTGCTATGCAGAATCCGCCCATTCTATTATCAAGCGCCCGACCACAGTAGTAGCGATTGTTGAGCTTAATCATCTCATCTTCGTAGGTAATAACACAACCCACTTTGATGCCCATTTTGTTTACTTCCTTTTTATCCTTAGCCCCAACGTCGATAAAGATGTTTTCTACGGTAGGTGCCAAATTAGCATCTTTTCCTTTTCTAGTATGAATGGCAGGCCAACCAAAAACGCCCTTTACAAACCCTTTCTCGGTATGGATATTCACTCGCTTAGAAGGGGCAATCATTTGATCTGATCCACCATTTCTAATGACACTGATAAATCCATCATCAGATATATAATGAACAAACCAAGAGATTTCATCCGCATGGCCCTCTATGACAACGGTGTATTTCTTTTTAGGATTAATTATTCCATAAGCAGTACCGTAATTGTCTAATTTCCAATCATCTATATATGGTTTGATATAGTCTAACCACATTTTCTGACCAGGTGCTTCAAATCCCGTAGGAGAAGCATTATTGAGGTATTGTTCTAGAAATTTCTCCGACTTGGAAGTTATAATTTTCATGTAAAGTAGTGTCTCGGTTTCCTAAGCACTTTGGGTTTCCGTTTATTCGAAAAGACAAGGTACTCTTATTTCAAATATGTTATGTGGATTCTAGAAGTCAGAGGTCAGACCGTTCCGAAATACTTCGGAATTGTCAGATCGCTGCGCTGTCAGAAACATTATGTTGTCAACATCTAGATTCTGACTTCTGACAGTCCTAAAGGGGACGGTCTGACTTCTGACTTCTAAAATTTCGTTACTAAGTTGATTATCAATCAGCTACATTCACCTTATCTAACCAATTCTTCAATAGTTCTACGTCACTTTCTTGAATATAGTTTGCTTTTAAAGCCTCATTTATTAAGACTTTGTAGTTTGATAAGGTCTTAAAAGGGCAATTAGCGGCATCAAAAGCGATCTGCGCCTTTGTAAATCCGTAAGAAAAAATGGCTAAAACGCCTACTACCGTGGCTCCAGAAGCTCTTACGGCATCTACCGCTTTAATGGAACTACCACCTGTAGAAATCAGATCTTCTACTACTAATACTCGTTCTGTTCCTTTTAATTCCCCCTCGATTAAATTCTTTCTACCATGACCTTTCGCTTTACTCCTTACGTATATAAAGGGCAAGTCCAAGGCATCCGCTACCAATGCGCCATGGGCTATTCCAGCCGTAGCTACACCAGCGACTTTATCGAAAGCCTCAAATTCTAATGCACATTCTGCTAATGCTTGTTTGATGTAATTTCTAATGATTGGGTAGGAGAGGATAATTCTGTTATCGCAATAAATAGGAGACTGAATACCCGACGCCCAAGTAAATGGACTTTGCGGACTAAGCTTAATTGCTTTTATTTGCAATAATTTCTGGGCAGTAGCGGATGCTCTGTTCACCTATTTATGGTTTATAGAAGACTTATTATTGTTCTGGACAAAACACACAATTAGTATTTAAAGAACAGAGAAGCGAGAGTAGAGAGCAGAGATAGATTCCGTTTAAATAATAAAGGTTGATTTTTTTAATGAAATCTATCTCTGCTCTCGCTTCTCTACTCTAAATAGTGCATTTAATTTTGTCCAAAATAAGTCTAGTTTTAAGAATGGTTAAGATTAGAAACGAACTATTTTGTTCGCTATAAAGCCTTAACACCGTGTCAAATTGTAAAAATGCTTAATTTGATATAGTGTTATACCAAAAAAATGACTTTTAAAAAATTTGCGCAAATGTACAAAATCTCTATAAATGAAACACCTTTATTCTTAATAGACTCTAAGGACTTATCAAAAGCCAATGCAGCTGATACCCAAAATCTAGTGTTGCATTACAAAGGAAAGGTCAAATTAATCTTGCAATCGGTTGATATGCTAGAGAAATCTCAACGTTTGGATTCCATCACCATTCATAGTTCCGATTATCAGAAATTGGTCGCTGATTTTGAGAGTTTATACAAGATTATAGAAGCTGCAGGTGGGGTCGTTTTTAATACAAAAGGGGAAATATTGACCATGTATAGAAGAGATTCGTGGGATTTGCCCAAAGGGAAGATTGATAAAGGAGAAACCAAGGAAGTGGCAGCAGTAAGAGAAGTACAAGAAGAAACGGGCCTTCAAGAGATTACTAGAGGACCACTTTTATGCACGACGTATCATACTTATAAAAATAGAAAAGGTAAAAGGGTACTAAAACCAACCTACTGGTATCATATGACGACCACAGAAATGGAAGTGACTCCGCAAACGGAGGAAGATATTGAGTTGGTTTGTTGGTTAGATCCTACTGTTTTTTTGGAAACGAAGCGTCCTATTTATAAGACTATTTGGGAGGTGGTGGTGTCTGCTATAGGGTAGCTAACTAGGGCAGGAAAATCAAAAATCATATTTCAGAAATCATACATCATAAATCCATCTAACTCAAATCATGGAGGATTTATGATGTTTGATTTTCAGCCCTCCCAAAACTAGTGCTCATATATCCCCAAAATCCCCATGTCGCCCCTTCCCACTAGCAAAGCGACTAGCCCCCTTAAAAGTCTCTCCAGAATTAACAGTTGCCATGCCCTTCTCAAACTCATTAGCCAAAGCATCAGGCAAATCTCGATTCCATTGTTCATACATACTCAAGCGATCATTGCGCATACATAATTGCGGAAAAGCAGTCAATTGTTTAGCTAATGCCTTGGCAGCAGTCAAAGCCTCTCCTTCCTTGACAACTCTATTGGCTAATCCCATTTGCAAAGCTTCTTCGGCACCAACAGGTCGGCCGGTCAATATCAAATCCATGGCTCGACTCATACCGATCAAGCGAGGTAAACGAATCGTGCCGCCATCAATTAAAGGCACGCCCCATCTTCTGCAAAA
>CALJIY010000313.1 GCA_937973945.1 uncultured Saprospiraceae bacterium
TGAAAATAGTAAAAATCATAGGTATCTTATTGCTTGTCGGCTACTTATTGCTTTGTTTAGGATTGTATGTAGGGCAAGATCAAGTGCTGTTCAAGCCAAAAAAACTATCTGAAGATCATCAATTCCGTGCTGGGCAAGAAATAGAAATACCCGTAGCAGAAGGAATTAGTCTAAATTGTTTGTTGGTTAAAGAGCCTAATTCTAAGGGCGTTATTTTGTATTTGCATGGTAATAAAGGAAGTATTCGCCGTTGTTTGCGCCAAGCACAAACCATGTCTGATAATCAATATGATCTTTTTATTGTGGATTATCGAGGCTATGGTAAAAGTGATGGAAAAATTATTTCAGAAGCACAGCTTTTTAAAGATGTTCAAGTTGTCTATGATTATTTAAAACAAAGCTATAAAGAAGATCAAATTCAAATAGTAGGCTATTCTTTAGGTAGTGGCATGGCATCGTGGTTAGCTGCCCATAATTCGCCTAAACGGCTTCTACTTGTGGCTCCATACGTGAGTTTTACTGACTTAAAAAACCACTATATCCCCTTTGTACCGAACTTTTTAGTAAAATTTCCTTTAAACAATATGGCACACTTGGCAGCAGTTAAATGTCCTGTGACTTTGTTTCATGGTACGAATGACGAAGTAATTCCTTTTGTCTCTTCAAAAAAACTCGTTCAAGTCGATCCGACTAATATTCAACTGGTTACTTTAGAGGGAGAAAGTCATCGGGGTGCTATATTTAATAATGTGTTTCGGTCTACTGTTCGGAGAATACTGAAATAAGATCGCTCCGCTGTCAGACCAGCCCGACTGCCGTTCGGGCGGGCGGGTGTCAGATCGTTCTAGCTAGCTTGCGCTAACGGAACTGTCAGAAGTCAGACTCATGATGTTGACCACGCCGTATAGTCAACATCGCAAATCTGATTTCTGACAGTTCCGGAGGAAACGGTCTGACTTCTGACTTCTGGTTTTGATGCATGAATCTCAAAAAAAATTATGGAAAAAGATGTAAGAATAGCTGTTCTCATAGATGGCGATAATATCCCCTCTGCTTATGTAACAGAGATGATGGAAGAAATTGCTAAGTATGGAAATCCAACGGTAAAACGAATTTATGGAGACTGGACCAATCCCAAATTGAATAAGTGGAAGAAATTGTTATTGGAAAATGCGATCACACCCATCCAACAATATGGATATACCGTTGGTAAGAATGCAACGGATTCTGCGATGATTATTGATGCGATGGATATTCTGTATTCTGGTAAGGTCAATGGCTTTTGTATAGTGTCTAGTGATAGTGATTTTACTAGATTGGCGACTAGGTTACGGGAGGCCGGAATGGCCGTTTATGGCATGGGGGAAAAGAAAACACCGAACCCATTTATTGTTGCCTGCGATAAGTTTATCTATATAGAAATCTTAAAGCAAGAAGAGGAATTACAAGAAGCGGCAGCAGAAATCAATACTAGTAACAGTCGCTCTAAATCAAAAACTAAGACGACTAGAAAGACTAAGAAGAATAATTATGAAAAGATCACCCCGAAAGTGATTAGGCTCCTCTCTACTACCATCTCTGATTGTGCGGATGAAGATGGCTGGGCGTTCTTGGGAGATGTCGGTGGCTTGATTCAAAAGAAGCAGCCTAATTTTGATTCTCGGAATTATGGCTTTTTGAAGTTGACGCCTTTGATTAATTCTATTGGCAAGTTCGAGATTGAGCGGCGAGAGAATCAGCGGGGGCGATTTAAGTTGATTTATGTGCGGCGGAAAGAGTGATTAGGATTTTAGGATTTTTCTGATCTAGATGTTGACGGACTAGGATTATGCTGATCTAGATGTTGACCGATTAGTATTTTTGGGACTTTTCTGATTATGCTGATTTAGATGTTGACAGACCTTGATTTTTTTTGATTGGACTGATCTAGATATGGTTGCTTTATGTAGCACCCTATTGAAGTTGCGTCTAAATCTGCATAATCAGTAAAATCCTACCATCCTAGTCATCAATTGCCAGCAAACCAGAAAGGGACGACCATTGTTCGATAAACGCCATCAATACTTAACTTCTCTACTTTTAAATAATTTTTTCCTTTTTTAAAATTGTCTGTTGGTAGGTAGGTGAGAACACCATACGTACCTCTATGCGGATGGTTGTGTTTAATGAAATCTGTGATAATGACTTCGTCATTGATACTGACTCTATGATATTTATTATAACAATCTACATAAAATTGTCTTGCCTGTTTTTTATTTTCTTCCTGATCTAATGCTTCTTGATCTATATAGTCTCCACAATAAGCGGAATAAACAACCTGTTCATTATCAAATATAGGTACAAAGACTTTCATCATTTTACCTTCTATCAATTCCTTTTCAATTAAAGTAGAATAAATTGGCCCTCCGTCAATCATTAGATGCTCTTCATATTCTTCTATAAAGGTTTTATCTGTACGTTCGTAAAATCCTAAAAAAGTAGGAGCATCTATCAAAAAAACATTTTTTGAATCAAACATATGATACCCTCCAAATAAGGTAATTACAAGCATTCCTGCCATCATCCAACCTATAAATTGGCGCTTATTTAAATTGCTCATCACCAAATTCACTAGATAGAAATAGGGTTTTCTAAAAATATGAAAGATGATATAAGAGTAGAAGGTGTATACTTTATAACCTTTCTCTTGCAAATAGATATTATTCTGATATTTTTTACTATTCAACATCATAACTAATAAACTCACAACGAAAAACAACAATACGAATAAACTTGCAAGAATTAATTGAATGTTTATTGGCAGGAATAAATCCAGTAGACATTTAATACCATAAAGCACTAACAAATCAATGACAAAGACACAAGACAATAAGAGGACTATAGAGCAGGCTACAAAAATACCACTGCATAGTTTATCTAAAGATTCTATACCAGAATTTTCTATAGAATAATCCCGCTTTATATTTTCCATAAATATTTTAGAGTAAGAATCTGAATCCGTTCTAATACCTTCTGGAAATACCGAATTAATACCAATTAATCCTATCCATATAGCTCTCAATATAAAATGTAAGATAAAACCAATAATTAATCCACTGGCTGCAAAAAATAGATAAGTTTGGATAAGATATAGGAAAATTCCCATTTCTAATGGGAAATAGGTCAGTGCCCACTGTCCAAAACGTCCAATTAAATCTGGTAATTGTAAAGAACCTAGAATAGCCAAACCAGAAATAATTAACTCCGCTTGCCAACTTTCTTGTTCTAGCTTTAAAAGCCACTGAGGTTTATCAATTGTTTGATTTTCCATATATAAGGTATTGCTTTCTCTAATGAATAGTCTATAGTTGAAGGTACCGTTTTATTTGATTTTTCCATAACCATATATTCAAAGTATTATCCTTATTTTTGCAAGCTGTTAGAACAACTTTTATTTTGTGACGTTGTTCTACCCTTTTCAGGGGCAATGAACCTCAAATAGCTGTATTAACAAAAGCATTATTAATTTTAACGTAGACAATGAGTAGCAACGTATTTCATCCGCTTCAAGTAAGTAATATTCAACAAGAAACAGCAGATACGGTATCTGTTTCCTTTAGCGTGCCGTCTGATTCAGCTGATATCTTTAAATATACACAAGGGCAATACCTGACCCTAAAATTCAACATAAACGGGAAAGAAGAAAGAAGGGCCTATTCTATGAGTAGTAGCCCTTTAGAGCAAGATTTAACGGTATCCGTCAAGCGAGTTCCTAAAGGTTTAGTCTCTAATCACATTAATGACAATGTGAAAGCGGGAGATACAGTGGAAGTGATGCCACCCGATGGCCGTTTTTATATTCCTTTAAAAGAAGAAAATAGAAAGACCTATTATTTATTTGCGGCAGGTAGTGGGATTACCCCTATCTTTTCTATTTTAAAGACTACTTTGGAGCAGGAGCCCCAGAGTACCGTCTTTTTATTCTATGGAAATAGCAATGAAGAAACCATCATTTTCAAAGATGCCTTGGCTCAATTAGAGCAGAAATACAGCGGTCAATTAATCGTGGAGCATGTGCTGAGTCAGCCAAAGAAAGAAAAGCAAGGGGGCTTAGGTGGCTTTTTCAAAAAAGCGAAACCAACTTGGCTCGGAAAAATTGGACGTATGGACGCTGCGATGGTTAATAAATTACTTGGAGAACATGCTGCTCGTACTAAAACAGTCGAGTATATGATTTGTGGTCCAACTGGTTTTATTACGTCTGTTGAAAATGCTTTGAAAGCAAAAAATATTGATGCCAAAAATATTCATATAGAGTACTTTGGCACTTCTCCTTCAGAAGGCGCAGTAGCTACTACGGGAGCCAGTGCAGGAACGGTCAAAGCTATATTAGAAGGGAAGGAAATAACCGTCAATGTTCCAGCGGATAAAACGATATTGGATGTTTTGTTAGATAATAATTTTGATCCTCCATACTCTTGTACGTCTGGTGCCTGCTCTACTTGCATGGCTAAGGTTACAAAAGGAGAGGTGTCTATGGATGCTTGCTTTGCCTTGGATGATGATGAGGTGGCAGATGGATTTATCTTAACTTGCCAAGCACATCCTACTAGCTCAGATGTTGAAATTTCTTTTGATGTCTAGAGGAGACCGTTTCACTGAGAGAGGTCAGACCGTTACACTGTCAGATCGCCTACGGCTGTCAGACTTATGACGTTGACCTTACTTGATGTTGACCGAGTTATTTGTTATTCTTTTATTTTGTAAATTCGATCCTATCTTTACACTACGTTATGCATCTGACAGCCGTAGGCGATCTGACTTCTGACAGCGCAGCGGTCTGACTTCTAAAAAATACTATGAATCCAGAAATCTACATAAAAGGCGCCAGAGCCAACAATTTAAAGAACGTTGATTTAAAGATCCCTAAGAATCAATTTGTGGTGATCACGGGTGTATCTGGTTCGGGAAAGTCTTCTATCACGATGGATACCTTGTACGCAGAAGGGCAACGGCGCTATGTAGAAAGTCTCTCCTCTTATGCTCGGCAATTTTTGATGCGGATGAAAAAGCCAGATGTAGATTACATCAAAGGCGTTTGTCCTGCCATTGCGATCGAACAAAAAGTCAGCACGAATAATGCCCGCTCTACGGTTGGTACCTTGACTGAAATTTATGACTACTTAAGGTTGTTATTTTCTAGAGTTGGAAAAACTTATTCTCCTGTATCAGGGGAACTGGTAAAACGGCATCAGGTATTTGATGTGACAGATTTTATTATGAGTTTTAAAGAAGGAGATAAGGTCCAGTTATTTATTCCTTTGCAGCAGAAATATGATGACCGAACCTTGGAGCAGGAACTCAATTTATTATTGCAAAAAGGTTATACCCGTATCTATGCCAAGAAAAAATTAGAGCGGATCGAGGATGTGCTGGAAAGCAAAATATTAAATCTAAAAAAGACGGTAGCCTTTTATAAGAAAAAAGACATTCGCATTTTAATAGATCGTTTTGTTGTCAAAAAAGAAGACGAGGAAAATATTAAACGAATAGGTGATTCCATTCAAACCGCATTTCATGAAAGTGAAGGAGAGGCGATTGTAGATATTATGGATAAAGAAGAACGTCGTTTTAACAATCGTTTTGAATTAGATGGCATTCGTTTTTTAGACCCTACCCCTCAACTATTTAATTTCAATAATTCCTATGGTGCTTGCCCTAAGTGTGAAGGCTACGGACAAAGCATTGGCTTAGACCCACACAAGGTCATTCCTGTTCCCTCTCTATCGGTATATGATGGAGCGATTGCTTGCTGGAAAGGGGAGACCAGAGGTAAATGGTTAGATCGGTTTTTAAAAAATGCGCATCAGTTTGATTTCCCTGTGCATACGCCTTATGAGGATTTGAAAAAGGCACAGCAGCAGCTATTATGGAAAGGTAATAAGCATTTTAAAGGCATTAATAAATTCTTTGAAGAACTAGAGGCTAAATTATACAAAATACAAAACCGAGTAACCTTAGCGAGATATAGAGGAAAAACAGATTGCAGTGAATGCGATAGTGGTCGATTGCGAAAAGAAGCCACTTATGTCAAAATTAATGGAAAAGATATCACAGAGCTAGTCAACATTCCGATAGATGAATTAGTGGTGCATTTTGAACAATTAAAATTAGATGAGGCAGATACCACTATTGCCAAACGCTTGGTTTTAGAAATTACCAATCGACTCAATTTCATGATGAACGTTGGCTTAAATTATCTAACCTTAAATAGAATATCTGCAACACTAAGCGGTGGCGAAACACAGCGAATTAATCTGACTCGTACACTTGGCAGTAATCTAACTAGCTCTATGTATATTCTAGATGAGCCGAGTGTAGGACTTCACCCAAGAGATACGAATCGCTTAGTGACTGTTTTAAAAGAACTTAGAGATCTTGGAAATACCGTCATCGTAGTAGAGCACGAAGAAGACCTTATTAAGAATGCAGACTATTTGGTAGATATGGGACCAGAGGCAGGCATCCATGGTGGCGAGGTCGTTTTTGCAGGACCCTATGAGCAGATACATGATAAGGCGTCTAAGAGTTTGACAGCGCAGTACATGAGTGATCGAATGAAGATTGCTACGCCGAGTAGTCGAAGAAAAATTTATAATAAAATCGTTTTAAAAGGAGCGAAGCAACATAATCTAAAAGAGGTTACGGCAGAATTTCCATTAAACACATTGACGGTTGTAACAGGTGTTTCTGGTTCAGGAAAAACGACTTTGGTCAAACAAATTCTTTATCCTGCTCTCAAAAAACACTTTGACCTTCCCCACCCTACTGCTCCCGGTAGACATGAAGCATTAGAAGGAGATTTGGCAGCGATCACGCAAATTGAAATGATTACGCAGAGTCCTATCGGTCGCTCGTCTCGTTCCAATCCTGTAACCTATGTAAAAGCATACGACGAGATTCGAAAATTAATGAGTAAGCAACAGGCTTCCCTGATCAGAGGATATAAGCCTGGTCATTTTTCTTTTAATGTGGAAGGAGGTAGATGCGAAACTTGCAAAGGAGAAGGCGAGCAAGTCGTCGAAATGCAATTCTTAGCAGATGTGCGTTTGGAGTGTGAAGAGTGTAAGGGCAGAAAGTTTAGAAGTGAAGTTTTAGAAGTAGAATATAAAGGAAAAAATATTTTTGATATATTGGAAATGAGCGTTGAGGAATCTTTAGATTTCTTCAGTGATATCAAAAACATTATTAACAAATTACAGCCTCTATTTGATGTTGGATTGGGCTACGTAAAGTTAGGGCAATCCTCCAGTACCTTATCTGGTGGGGAAGCACAACGGGTAAAACTAGCTTCCTTCCTCGGCAAGCAAAATAATAAAGGCCACATCTTCTTTATTTTTGATGAACCTACTACTGGATTACATTTTCATGATATTCAAAAATTGCTAGATGCTTTGAATGCATTAGTAGAGATTGGTCATACGGTCTTAGTAGTAGAACATAATATGGAAGTCATTAAGTGTGCTGATTGGGTGATTGACCTAGGGCCTGAGGGTGGAAAAGATGGTGGACATTTATTATTTCAAGGTCGGCCTGAAGATTTGGCTAAGGTAAAAAAATCTTATACGGGGAAGTACTTAAAAGAAAAACTTAAAGATTAAATGACAAATCTCAAAAGACAAATTCCAAATCCCAAGCTCCAAAGTGAGTATTTGTTGGGATTTGAATTTTGTTATTTGTTATTTAATACCTGGTACAAAACATGTCGCCGAAGCACATGCCCTTCCGCTATTAGAGGATGTTCAAATTCTCCAATCTTTTTCATTCCAATTTTTTGCATGACCTTTTCTGAGCGTTTATTAACTGTAGCGGTGAAAGAATAAATCTCTGGCAGTTTTAATTCTTCAAATCCGTATTGTAGACATCTTTTTGCTCCTTCTGTCGCATAGCCTTTTCCCCATGCTGCTTTTTTTAATCGCCAACCTATTTCTGCAGAAGGTGTAAAATCAAGTCCTTCTTGCGCATTCCATGCTAGACCGATAAACCCTATAAAGTCTCCATCCGCTAGGGTGTCTACTGCATACCAACAGTGTCCATAATCTCTAAATTGCTGGTCTACTCTTTTTAGGAAGTCTAGCGTTTGTTCTTTTGTTTGAGTGCTTGGGAAGAATTCCATTACTTCTGGATCGGCATTTAGGGCGGCCATGGGAGCGGTGTCTGCTGCTGTCCATTTTCGGAAACCTAGGCGTTGGGATTGGAATAGGTATTTCATGTTTCTAATATGGCTAGATGTCTTTCCCACGACTGCGTCGTGGGTTACAAGATGTCGTCCCGTTGGGACTGTGGGTTACGGGATGTCCCATAGCTACTTCATAGATTAAAATATCTCATACCATTGGGACTTTAGGTTACGGGAAAGCCCTTAATTCTCTGCTGGAGGATTAAGGGCTTTTTTGTTAGTTGTCTACTTAGCTCTATTCAGCTATTTCTTTAGGGCTATATCTAGGACTTCTTTCATATGTTCTACGTAGTGGAACTTTAAGCCTTTGATATAGGTATCGTTGATTTCTTCGATATGCTTTTTATTGACCTTACAAAGAATAATTTCTTTGATGCCTGCTCTTTTAGCGGCAAGAATTTTTTCTTTGATACCTCCAACAGGTAGTACTTTTCCTCGAAGAGTTATCTCACCAGTCATAGCCAAGTTAGGTTTTACTGGCTTACCTGTTAGTACGGAAGTTATAGCAGTCAGCATGGTAATACCTGCGGAAGGGCCATCCTTTGGTACTGCTCCTTCTGGTACATGAATATGAATATCATGTTCTTCAAATAATTTAGGATCAAGGTTCAATGACTCTGAATTAGCTCTAATATAGCTCAAGGCTGTTTGAGCAGATTCTTTCATTACATTTCCTAAATTACCCGTCAATTGTAATTTACCTTTGCCTTTACTTTTATTCGCTTCAATGAATAGTATATCGCCACCAACAGAGGTCCACGCCAAACCAACCACTACGCCTGGTACTTTATCATTTTGATAAGCATCTCTAGAATATTTGATCGGACCTAATATGTCTTTTAAATCTTCTGAATCTATCGCAGGCGTATAAGATTCTTCCATTGCCACTTTTTTAGCCGTATTCCGCATCACGCCTGCAATCTGTCGAGTCAAAGAACGACAACCTGATTCTCTAGTATATCCTTGAATCAGTTTGGTAATCACTTTAGTACTTAATTTAATATCTTTCGATTTTAAACCATGTTCTTTTCGTTGCTCTGGAATTAAATGCTTCTTGGCAATTTCTACTTTTTCTTCTATTGAATATCCGCTTATTGAGATAATTTCCATCCGATCCCTTAAGGCCGGTTGGATCGTGCTTAAAGAATTAGCCGTTGCTATAAATAAGACTTTTGACAAGTCATACTCTATATCCAAATAGTTATCATGGAACGTTGCATTTTGCTCTGGATCTAGTACTTCCAATAAAGCAGAAGATGGATCCCCTCTGAAATCTTTTCCCACTTTATCTATTTCATCCAAAATGAAAACAGGATTGGAAGACTGTACTTTTTTCAAAGACTGGATAATTCTACCTGGCATAGCCCCTATATAGGTCTTTCTATGTCCTCTTATCTCTGACTCATCATGTAAACCACCTAAAGACATTCGAATAAACTTTCGCTCTAATGCATTAGCGATAGACTTTCCTAAAGATGTTTTTCCAACACCTGGAGGGCCTACCAAACAAATAATAGGCGCTTTCATATCCCCCTTCAGTTTCAAAACAGCCAAATGTTCTAAAATACGTTCTTTGACCTTTTCCAAACCAAAGTGGTCTTTATCTAATACTTTTTTTACTTTCTTTAAGTCAAAGTTATCATCTGTATATTCATTCCATGGCAAATCCAACAGTATCTCCAAGTAAGTCATCGTAACAGAAAATTCTGCTACTTGCGGATTGACCCTTTGTAATTTTTTGAACTCCTTATCAAAAGCAGCTTTAGCATCTTTTGACCATTTCTTCTTATCGGCTCGCTCTCTTAAAATTTTGAATTCTTCTTGCTGTGGATTCTCTCCTAGCTCATCCTGAATCGTTTTTAATTGCTGATTCAGAAAATAGTCTTTTTGCTGCTTTTCTAAATCCGTTCTTACTTTAGACTCTATTTTATCCTTCAACTCTAACAACTGCAACTCGTTATTCATTTGCTCTAAAATGACCTCTGCTTTTCGTGCTAGATCACTTATCTCCAGAATATCTTGTTTCGCCGCTACATTAATCCCTAGATTAGAGGTAATAAAATTCATTAAGAAGCTACCACTATTGATATTCTTCAACATGACTACCGCCTCTGAAGGTATCTGCGTGGATAATTCGATAATTTGCTGCGCCAAATCTTTAATAGAAGATATAATGGCATCGAATTCCATTTGATTCTTAGGCTCATTATCATTTACAACCGTTATTTTACCAATTAAGAAAGGAGATTCACTCAATAACTCATCCAAACCAAAGCGTTGGCGACCTTGCAAGATAGCAGTAATACTACCATCTGGCATTTTTAGCAACTTCATAATTCTTGCTACTGTTCCAATAGCATATAGATCTTCCAAACTAGGATCTTCTGTTTGGGAATCTTTTTGAGATAACACAGCAATCAGCTTGCCTTCCTCATAAGCTTTATTAATAGCTCTAATAGACTTATCTCGTCCAACTGTTATAGGGATGACTATACCAGGAAACAATACGGTATTCTTTAAAGCCAAAATAGGCAGCGATTCAGGATATTCATCTTTACGATTCATAGCATCTTCATCTACTGAAATAAAGGGTAAAAAATCTCCTTCTTTATCCATGCCCGTCATCAAAATTTTCTTCTTTGCCATATATTATATCAATGGGAATTTCTTAAATTATTTTATTTACCGCTATAAATGTACACGCTTTGGAATCTAGCGGCACAATTCGATGAGTTGTCTTACAAGCTCTTCTCTTCTAAATGTCAAAATGACAGCAAGATACAAAACATATAATTCTTATAAATTGGTCAAGTATTATGCCACAGCTAAATTAATGACAAAAGGGATGTTTTCTACTCTTTGTATAGAATAATTGTCACTTCTTATACAGATACGAGACAAAAAGGCAGGTTGTTTGCGTATACTAATTTAATTTGACTGCTCTACAGTAGCACGAAATGATCGCAGAACGGTCAAATTATATTTATTGACTGTCAATGATCTTGTATTTCAACTTCTGAATAGTCACACGCTTAAAGATAACTAAAGTCCCAAAGTAGAAGTAAATACAACTTACTATTTAAATCAAAATAGTACTTTTGCAGTCTTTAAAGAAGGCCTTAGATAAATAGTGGTTGTTTAAAAATGAATTGATGCATTATTTGCAAGTCATTGATTTTTAAACAACTTCATAGACTAATTTATTAAAAACAACATGAAAGATAATTTAGTATTAGGTGTAGATATTGGTGGTACAGGGATTAAAGGAGCCTTAGTAGATGTCAAAAAAGGTAAAATGACAACTGAGCGGTTCAGATTAGAAACACCACAACCCTCTACGCCTAAAAATGTAGCTGCTACTTTTAAAAAAATAGTAGACCATTTCAACTGGAAGGGAAAAATAGGCGTCGGCTTCCCCGCTGTGATTAAGAATGGTGTCTCTCATACTGCATCTAATATACACAAAGATTGGATTGGTACGGATGTAGCTACATTATTAAAAAATGCCTCTAAATGTGCTGTAAGTGTACTTAATGATGCAGATGCTGCAGGTATGGCAGAGATTACTTATGGAGAAGGAAAAGACGTTAAAGGAACGGTAATTCTGATTACCATTGGAACGGGCATTGGTTCTGCCATTTTTTTGGATGGTCAATTATTGACAAATACGGAGTTTGGTCATATTTACCTAAAAGGCCATACTGCAGTCGCTGAAAAGTATGCCTCGAATACTGCTAGAAAAACAGATGAATTAAGCTGGTCGGATTGGGGAAATCGATTTGAAGATTACCTAAGCCACCTTCAATTTATTTTCAATCCAGATTTATTTATTTTGGGTGGAGGTTCTAGTAAGAAATATGATAAATTCAAAGATTCGATACAAATCAATACCCCTATTAAAACAGCTAGATTATTAAATGAGGCAGGTATTATTGGTGCAGCTGTTCGGGCTAATCAGTTAATAAAGTAGATTAAAATCTTTAGCACAAAGAAAAATGGCTGCATGTACACTTTGTACACACAGCCGCTTTTCTATCCATCTCGTTTTCAAGCCAGATGGTCTATTATTCTATAGACTATTACTTAGATAATCATCCCAGCCGCTACCGTATTATTAGTCCCTTCATCAACTAAGACAAAACTTCCCGTAATTCTATTATTCCGATAAGGATCCGTGAAGAGTGGCTTTGTTGTTCTTATCGATACCCTTGCAATATCATTCATTTTGACTTTTGTATCTTCTTGATTTCTATGTAAAGTATTAATATCTAAAGTATATAGCACTTCTTGGATAATACAACGAGCTTCCTGAGTGGTATGTCTGATCGTATATTTCCCTCTAGGCTGCTGCATAGGATTATCATCAAACCAACAGATCATTGCGTCTAAATCCTGAGATACTTCTGGTTTATTATTCGGACGCACAATCATATCTCCTCTACTCAAATCCAAATCATCTTCCAATAACATTGTAACAGACATAGGTGGATGTGCTTCTTCTAACTCTCCGTCATACGTTTCAATCTTAGCAATTTTTGTAGTAAAACCAGATGGGAGCAATAATACTTCATCTCCTTTTTTGAATATACCACCCGCTATTCTACCTGCATACCCTCTATAGTCATGGTACTCATCACTGTATGGACGAATGACATGCTGTACAGGATAACGACAATCAATAAAATTGTGATCACTGCCAATATGTACATTTTCTAAATAATGCATTAATGTCTGACCTTCATACCAAGGCATGTTTTCTGAACGATCTACTACATTATCTCCTTTTAAGGCAGAGATTGGAATAAAGTGGATATCTTTTACATCTAACTTATTGGAAAAATTAGAAAATTCATCCTTAATTGCCTCATACGCCTCTTCTCCATACTCCACTAGATCCATTTTGTTGATACAAACAACTATATGTGGAATCTGTAGTAAAGAAGAAATAAATGCATGTCGACGTGTCTGCTCTAAAATACCATTTCTAGCATCTATTAGAATCAAAGCTACGTTAGCAGTGGATGCGCCTGTAACCATATTCCGAGTATACTGAATATGCCCTGGAGTATCTGCTATAATAAATTTACGCTTGGGTGTAGCAAAATATCTATAGGCTACATCAATCGTAATTCCTTGTTCTCTTTCTGATTTCAATCCATCTGTCAATAAGGCTAAATTGACGCCTTCCTCTCCTCTTCGTTCACTCGTTGCTTTGATTTGATCGTACTGATCTTCAAAGATGGATTTACTGTCATATAATAAACGCCCGATAAGCGTACTCTTTCCATCATCTACACTTCCTGCTGTAGAGAAGCGCAATAATTCTGTGTCTTGCGAGATAGTTCCCATTAGTTGGTTTTTTGCGTCAGAAGATGCTTGACCTATATTACTCATGATTTATTTTTTTGATTAAGAAGTTTTTAAAAAGAAAAGTCTAGAAATATCCTTTCTTCTTACGATCTTCCATTGATGTCTCTGAACGTTTATCATCGGTCCGGCCACCTCGCTCCGTCATTCTAGTAGTAGATACTTCTTGGATAATTTTCTCTAAGGTATCTGCCTCTGACTCCCAAACACCCGTACAAGTCATATCTCCAATTGTTCTACATCGAACCATTTTTTCAACAAGTTGCTCTGTAGGTCGGCGTTCAATAATTGGCGTGTCTGCTAATAAAGTACCTTCTCTAGCAAAAACCATTCGCTTATGCGCAAAATA
>CALJIY010000314.1 GCA_937973945.1 uncultured Saprospiraceae bacterium
TGATACTAGAACTTCTGCAGAGGATGTTGTTACGAATTGTGGAGGATAAGGACCTAATTGCTATTGGGTTATGTGAATAGATATTTAGCTTCCGGTCTTCCCAAACAAGAGGGGTAGGCTACATTTATACTAATAGTAATAAAAAATGAGCAGAGAATAGAGAGTAGAGAATGATATAAATAGCACTCAAAATGATCAAATCTCTTTGTTTGCTAACGAAATCTGACTTTACTCTCGATTCTCTATGCTCTGTTTTGGTACTATGTCCAGTAGTATAAGCTACCTAAAATTATAAGGAAAAATAGCAAGAAGAAGTGTAAGCTTCTGAACCGCCAAAGCGGATGGGAGGCTAGAAACCATTATAGGCTAAAGATAATTGTGTCCACGTACTTATGTAAAAATAAAGGCATTTAATTTACTATTGGAAGGTTTATAGTAAATATTATAGAATTGAAACATAGTTGGCATAGGCTTTGAACTGATAATACTACCTTCTTTACGCTCCTCCAAGAGATCTGCATTTAGGATCTCCTTCTCCCTTTTGAAAAAAGCACAAAAAATACCTAATTATACCAACAATAGAATAAGTACCTCTTTATTCTTTTCTGGCTATTAGTATCATCAAGAATGTTAAAATTGTTTATAAGGCCGTTTTTACTTCCTCTAAACCTTAGGTGGAGCTATAAAGGGTATGCACTTCTTAGCATTCTTTTCCTATTTCAAATCATTGCTCCTACTTATTCCCAAAATAGCCAATCTGATTTACCTAAAGATACTTTAGCTGACTACGTTGATAAACAACTAAAAAAAGCATCTAAAGCAAAAAACAAAGATTGGAATAAAGCAATTATGATTACGGGTGAGTTATTGGAAAATTCCATAGTTGCCACTAATGATTCTCTTTTGAATTATGTAAAATATAGACATAGTCTTTATTTATTAATGATTGATGAGAATATTCAGTGTAAAGCATTGGTAGAAGAAATATTAGCTTATTATAAAAAAGAAGATTTAAAAAAGTATGCGAACCTAAAAAGCAGATTAGGTACAATCAATATTAGATTCGGTAATTATGACATAGCAAAGGCTCATTTAGAAGAGGGTCTGTCTTATGCAAAGCAGTTAGAAATGCCTATTACAGAGGGGCTCATTAATTTATACCTCAGTAATATTTGTCGATTTAAATCTGATTTTGGAGAAGCTTATCGAAAGGCAGATGCCGCTTTGCATATCTTTCAAAAAATAGGGCGATCGGATTGGATCTTAGAAGCCCAAACCTCCTTAGCTTACATTTCTATATTGGCAAAAGACTATGAGGGAGCGGAGGATTATTTTGATGAAATTTTTGATAAAGAAAAAACTATTTCTAACGATAATTTTTTAGTAAGTCCGACGCTTTATTATGGGATTATGGGTTTTGAAAAAGGAGATATTCCTTTAGCTAAAAAGCAATTGGAAAAAGGATTAGCTCAGATAAATTCCCTTGGGCATTTTCCGGATTTAACAACCGTCTATAGATATAGAAGCCATATTGCTATTATTGAGAAGGATTATGTCGCAGCAGAAGACTTTCTCGTAAAGGCACTCGATGTGACCAAAAAATCCTTTAATAAAAGACAAGATTTAAACGCTCGATTATCTTTAATTGAATTAGAGACTATTATTAAACCAGAAAAAGATAACCTTAAAAATCTAAAGAATATCTATCATTGGGCATTAGAAAATGAAGATAATATTTTATTAAAAGAATCTAGCAATCTGATAGCTTCTTATTATGTAAATAAAGGCAATTTTAAAGAAGCACTTACTTATAATCAGATTTATATTAGTGCCTCTGAAGAAAAATTTGAAAAAGATCGTTTAAGTGAAATCACCTTAATAAAAGAAAAGAATAGGCACGAAGAAGAAGTAAAATACAGGGAAATGGAAGCCAAGCAATTACAATCAGATTTAACTATCAGTGAGGCTCGTAAAAATAACTTGTTTTTTGGTATTCTTTTCCTAATATTAATGTCTGGAATATTATTCTATTTTTATACACAAAAACAAAATGCCTATTCCTATCTGGAAATTAGTAATCAAGAACTTAAAAAGGCAGAGCATGGAATGGAACTTAAGAATAAGGAATTAGAAAAGTATATCGCCTATAATCTACAGCTTGAAAATTTTGCTTATATCGCATCTCACGATCTAAAATCACCACTTCAAACAATCTCCAATTTTTCTAAATTATTACAAAAAACAGCGAAGGATCGCTTGGAGGAAACGGAAGTACAATTTTTGAATTTTATTACCAAAGGAACGGATGATATGTTATTGCTTGTGAATGATATATTGGAATTTTCCATCTTGCAAAAGAGTGAATTAATTAAAGAAGAAATTAATGTATCTGAATTCGTTGATTATATTTTACAATTAAATCAGGCCTTGATTACCGATAAAAATGCTACCATAGCTTTGGATTTAAAAACGCCGTATATTACGGGGGATCGATCCAAGTTACTACAATTACTTCAAAATTTAATTACTAATTCTGTGAAGTTTCACCGACAAGAAGAGGCACCGAATGTGACGATTACTTCCTATGAGGAAAAAGATAATTGGGTATTCAATATTAAAGATAATGGAATTGGAATTGAGCCGTCTTATTTCAATAAAATATTCCTACTCTTCAAACGACTTCATCGTAAGGATGAGTACGAAGGAACAGGTATAGGACTATCAATGTGCAAAAAGATAGTTGAAATGCATGGTGGTAGAATCTGGGTTGATTCTACAATAGGAAAGGGCTCTACTTTTTCTTTTTCTCTTCCTAAATTAACTTAGTAACGATGTTAGGGTAGGGTACACAGATAAATAAATTCACAAAAAGCTCTAAGGTGTTTCTGACACCTTAGAGCTTTTATTTTTATAGCAATATGGACAATTAAAACCATGTCCGTTTTGAGCCTTTCAAGGAATACAGGCAGGCTTTATACTTGGGTTTGAACTTGATTTCCTGATGATCCCCAACCAATATCCTTTTGAACAAAATAAGCTACAATAAGCGCAGAGAAAACCATATAACCCCCAACCAAAATACTACCGCCTGCTATTACCTCATCTAAATGAAACCAAGAGCCCATATTAAAAATAATCGCTAAACCAATAATAGATTTTACCGCTTCCAACCAAAGAGCATTCGGATCTCTATCCATTAAAGTAGTATAGCTATACACCATCAGGTACATAAATAGACCGTATACGAAAACAGCAGGGGTTCCAATTACTGCTATCTGAAATAAGAGGTGAAATAGCATAAAAATTAATAGGGAAAACTGCGTCCATGACCAGATTTTTAAACCCATAGAAGCCTCTGTGTCGTACTTGATAAAGTTCTTAGGATCAGCAGTGACGATTGGGTATTGCGCTGCTACGTCTGCTGGTCGCCATCCTGTAGGCATGAACCAAATTCTTAGTTTATCCCATAGACTTTTTGCCCGCCAGGCATCTTGTATTAATAACCAAATGTGGTTTAAATTGATTCGTATTGGATTCCAGGTATTGACTTGTCGAGTGACGCCATATACACATGGTTCTTCATCCAACTCTTCTTGAAATGTGCCGAACAATCTATCCCAAATACAAAATACAGGCGACATGTTTTTATCCATGTAGATTTTGTTGACCGCATGATGTACTCGATGCTGAGAAGGCGTAACAATGATATATTCTAACCAGCCTAATTTGCCAACATGGATTGTATGATACCACACCTGAACATACAAATGAAAAGGCGTAACGATCGCAATGATCTTCGGTGGTACGCCTAATAATGCGGCAGGCAACATAAAGAAAACGCTGATATTGACAAACTTAGAAATAGATTGACGCAATGCAGTCGCCATATTAAACTCCTCTCCAGAGTGATGAATCACATGTCGATTCCAAAAAATATTCACCGAATGCGCCAAGCGATGATACCAATAAGTGGCAAAGTCTAAACCCAGTAAGGCTAAAAGATAGGTGACCCAAGTGGTCTCTCTTGCTACTAAAGCAAAATGCTCAAACATATAATTATAACCTACAATGACAATCGTCAATCCTAATACACTTTTAATAGAGTTGGTCATTCCAGCACTTAAACTGGAAATGGTATCCATCGCTCTAAAATTAAAGTTGCCTTTGAAATAGGCATAGATCGCTTCCCCCACGATTAGAACAAAAATAGCGGGAATGAGAATTAAAAAAACATTTGCGACATTTTGCATGATTCTATTTTTTGTTGGGGCAATCTTGTTGGGGCAATCCTATATGATTGCCGAATATTGGGGCAACCACATAGGGTTGCCCCTACTGGTTTTTCAATTGTTTGATATAAAACGAAGGCGTAACCCCGGTATATTTTTTAAAGGCATTGATGAAAGCAGATCTAGATTTAAAACCAGATTGGTTGCCTAGGGATTCAATGGTATATTGTTCGTAGGCACCAGACTCTAAAGCCTTTAATGCTGCTTTTATTCGATATTCTTTGATGAGGCTACTAAAGTTTTTTCCAAAGCCTTCATTAATCGTTTTCGAGACATAAGTAGTATTCGACTCTATTTCCTTGGCTAGTTTATGAACGGTAATATCCGCTTGTAAATACAATTGATTTTGGATTAGTGCTATTTCTATTTTTTCTTTTAGATCTTGATCTAAAGAGAACGCTTTACTTGGTGTATTTGTGGCGTTTTCTATGGCCACTAAATCCCTGTTTTTTTGAAACAACTTTTGATAAGAATCTCTAAGCTGTTTCTTTTGAAAAAAGAAAACCAAGCTGCTAATAATAGCTAACAAACCTAATACACCTAATAACCAAAGTTGTCGTTGTTGTCCATGAATAATTTCTTCTTGCATAATTTTTTCTTGCTGCAAGAGTGCTTTTTCTTTTGCTATATCTTGTAGTCGATGGCGAGTTTCCAATTCTACTACCTGCTTTATTTTAAAGGCTTGATACAAAGAATCTTTATAGTCAATAGCTTCTTTAAAATAAATATTGGCTTTGCCAGCTTGTTGATTTTGGGTAGCAGAGATCGCATAGTCATTTAGTAATTCAGAAATGATTCTAAAGTCTCGACTCTGTTTAGCCAAGTCTATAGCTTTTTCAAAATAATTGATAGAAGCCGACCACTGTTTTTTTTGCTGTAGGCCTTTCCCCCAAAGATGATAGGCATAAGCGGGTAGATATTCATTCCGACTTTCTGCTTGTACAGAAATGGCTTTTTGTGCATATTCAATTGCCTTTTCTGTATTTTGCTGTGCTAAATAATTGTTACCTATATTTTTATAAAAGTCTCCTAAATAGGGTGTTCGATTCAAAGATTCTGCTAAACGAATCGCTTCCAAGTGAAGCGGCAGAGATTTTTCCCAATCCCTTAATTTCGTATAGTAGGTGGCGAGGTTATCTGTGAGGATCATCGTCGCATAATGATTGTCCATCTGTTTGGTCAACGCCAATACGCGTTGACTATAATCAATCGCTAATTCATAGTCCTCAAAACCTTCTGCATATAATACCGACATAGCATTTAAAGCCATTGCTTGGCCCTCGATATAGCCTTCTTTCTCTGCAATCGCCAAGGCCTTAAATAGATAATCTAAGACGGGTTCATAATAATGAGAACGATTGTATAACTGACCCAGATACCCCAACATTTTACTTAATAAAACTTGAGAGAAATGGGAAGGCGTATCATAATGCTCCAAAATATCTACTACTTCTAAATTTTCCTTTAAGGCAAGGTCGAATTTTCCTTCACTTCTATGGATTAAGGTGGCCCAAATAGTCTCAACAAAGTCTTTGCTAGGAAAAACATCCTCCTCAAAGTAAGAAATGGCAGTACCTCGATACGCATTTGTTACTTTAGGTTTGATACCAATCGTATTTTCTACAAAATTAATGATATATAAAACTCGCTCAAACTCATCATCTGATTGTTCGATACGGACTAATAAGCTATCGCTAGGTGCGGTATCTTGTGCTCCTAAAGAAATGGTACAATTAATAGATAGAATGATAAGAAATAGGAATTTCCTAAATGCCATATTCGAGTTGTGAATTTTAGTAAAAATAGGAAATCACTTGAGAAAACATGGAGTAATTGCTAAAGTAATTAATCAATGAACTTTGAGGCAATATAGACTAAAAAAGGTGTTATATATGGCCGAATTTGTGTCGATTTATAAATTATCACAGGAAATAGCCCTGGAAAACGGTGTAATTAGCTCAAGTTGGTGATAATATTAATTACCTCGTCGAATGGCATACGTGGTATGCGCCTTATTTTTGTAGCTGATTAATTCGACAAAAAGATATACTTTGACATTTTCATAACTGAAGATCCTTAGAGAATCGATGGTTTAAGTTTGTAATAAATCGTCTAAAGTTATTATCCTTATTCAATGAAATTACTTTTTTTCGAGTATAAGAAATGTTTTGTTGTCACTATATTTTTCTATTTTTAGAAGGCTTAATATTGGGTTTAAGTTACAAACTTAAACCATCGACTATGCAAGGAATCCATGTTAGGGAATCAGCTTTAGTGGGGTATTTTGGTAGAATTGCTTTTGTGATAACACCGATGAGACTGCAATCCATCGTTACCAGTTAGTTATAGAGCGAAGGTAGATGGCAGAAATTTTCAAAATGGCTGTCATCTTTCCCAGAAACCCAGATGACAGCCACTTTCTAAGTTTCTGCCATCACAGTCCGTCTCTTAGCCTGAGGTCTATGGGCACAGCCTTGCGCTAGCAAAATGATGACAGGCTGGCGCAAGGCTGTGCCTTTTGTCTTCTATCATTTAAGGCTGTGCCTATTTATTTCAATCATTTACATATTATTGTTTTGACTTTTCATTCGCCCTATTTTCATTATTTAATTCTTCAAAGGAACAATGGGCAATATAATATGAGAAGGATACGCCGAAGAATGATAAATCGTATTGTCAGCAGGTATCATTTTGCGATGCTTGCCCAATGGTTCGCCCGTATTAGGATTGACATCCCACCTAGGAAAACTACTGCTGGAAATATCTACTCGTATCCGATGCCCTTTTTTAAATACATTGGCGGTAGGGAAGGGCTCGATGCTAATATCGTATATTTTATGCGGTTCGATCAAATCTCGTGTTTTTCGCCCGTTTCGATAACTCATCCGAACAATCGCATCCGTAAGGTTTAAGTCAAAGCCGGATGGAAAATCCTCGCTTGGCGGGTACACATCTACTAGCTTGATAGTGAAATCTGTATCAACAGCAGAACTGGAACAATATAAACGGACTTTAATGGGACCAATTACCTGCACGGCCCCTTCCAACGGTTCCGTTTGGAATACAACAATATCTGCCCGTGACTTTAATGGCAGATACGGCGGTTTTGACCCAATAAAATCGGGTCGTTCTCTTTGGTCGAAACCACCATCCTTTACTCTAGCCGATACATTGCCGCCTAAAGTAGGTACTGGATTTGTAGGATCGAAGGTGAAGGTGGTTGCTTGTTCTTTTTCTGTTGGCGAAGAAGTATTAAGGAGACCATCTTCGTGAAAGTAATAAGAAATAGCCTCCATTTCTTTAAGTGGCCATTCGGCAGTCTCTAGCCAATAGCCTCCATGATTTAATTTTCCTTCGGGTGTTTTGCTACCGTCTCCGGTCCCCATTACAAAAAGCTGAATAGGTAATTTGGGTAGTCTTTCTATTGTCTTATTCTTTAGCAAATAATCAAACCAATCTAATTGATAGCCAGTACGAAAATCAGGAATAGCTGCTGAATTCCCAAAGTCTACGTCTCCAGCAAATGTCTTATGATTTCCGCCATGCGTCCAAGGACCGATAATCAACCATTTGGGGGTAGATTGTCGTTGCTTCAATTCTTGGAAATTCTGAATGGTGCCTCTTAAAAAAATATCATACCAACCACCGACATGTACCATAGGAACGTCTGCAGTTTGATCATAGTATTCTACCCAATTGATGCCACTCTTCTTCCAAAAATCATCATAATCGGTATGGGTCAATTCTTCCAAAATATATTGCTCAAAATTAGGCGCTATAGACAAAGGGCTTAAGCCTTTTCTAAAAGGCCAAGCGGAATACCAATCGTTTATGTTTTCTTTTTTAAAATGTGCTTGAACAACAGGATCTTTTATTTCTGCGGGAATTTGTTTGAAAGCCCAAGTCAATTCTCGACCCAATTCAAAAGCCCCACCTTGTCGAACGGCATGATCCCAAGCATTCGTCATTCCTCCCATGTTCATCACCATAGCCGACAATCCATTTGGATTTAACTTGGCAGCATCTGCCTGGGTATGCGCGCCATAAGAAGTGCCCCACATCCCAACTTTGCCATTTGATTTTGGCAATTGGGCCAACCATTCTACCGTGCTTGCCCCATCGGATGCCTCGAATGGACTGTATTTTGTAAATACGCCTTCCGAATCATATCTGCCTCTTAAATCTTGGAGGGCTACAATATACCCTCGCTTTGTAAATGACTGTATGGCAGATTGATAACGCTCCGTTGTTTTTCCATAAGGTGTTCGCTGCAATAAGATCGGAAGTTTATCCGATATAGCTTTTCCTGTTTGGGCAGGATAATAAATATCCGTAGCTAGACGAATACCATCCTTAGTAAGAATCATCACATTTTTCTTTGCAATAACATTTTGCACGCCTTCTACTGCTTCTAGTTTTTTCACTTGGGAACAAGCAATAGTTGACTGCAGAAAGAGGATGGTTATAAAACATGAAAATATATTATATTTCATATATTTAAGTTCATTAGTTTTAAGTACCTTTATTTTTATCTATTTACTCTAAGTAATAAGTCAATCATTATTTGACTAGTTGAGACTTAAATTCTATGAATGAAAGAATCAATATCAGCATAGCAGACTATTGAGGATAACTGAGAATCGCTCCCCCTTGGGGGTTGGGGGTTATCTCAGGTAAGTGTTCCCTACTCTTATAAACCCCCAAACCCCAAGGGGGAGCGAAAAAGGAAAAACTCAGAAAGTAGGAAGAATCTCAGTATTACATAAAGTCTAAATAGTTTTTCTGAGCTATATTAAATTGTAACCAAATCTCATACTCAATATCGGAATTTATTCTATAAGGAAGAACTTTCTATGGATTCATTTCATGAACCTTTTTAAGTATCCTTGGTTTAAGGACTAAAACAACTTTACCGTTAAAACGAAGAAAATGAATAACCAACAAATAATTAAAAGTTTAATTATTGCGCCAATTGTTGCACTATTAGTAGGAATTGGAGGATCTCAATACGGCCAATCCCTCCACGGCTGGCCACTTTATGGAATGGGCGTTGCTTTAGCTTTCTTAATTAATTGGGGCATGTTTGTGCCCGCAAAGATTTTGCAGACAGAAAAATTCTTTGATTTAACAGGCAGTTTGACCTATATAACGGTTACGTTGATGGCACTCTATTTTAGTGAAAATTTGGATCTACGTTCTCAATTACTTGGGGCAATGGTTATTATATGGGCGGTCCGTTTAGGTTCTTTTTTATTCAATAGAATTTTACAAGATGGCAAGGATGATCGCTTTGATAAAATCATACCAAACACCCTGCGCTTTTTCAATGTTTGGACTTTACAAGCCTTATGGGTGAGCTTGACAGCGGCAGCTGCCTTAATCGCCATCACTTCTAATCAACGAAAAGCCTTAGGTGTATTCGCCTTCGTAGGATTAGCCGTTTGGTTGATCGGTTTTCTCATTGAGGTAGTAGCGGATAATCAAAAGCGACAGTTTAAAAAAGATCCTAAGAATAAAGGTCGATTTATTCAAACAGGTTTATGGGCGCGTTCTAGACACCCAAATTACTTTGGTGAAATCATGCTTTGGACGGGTGTCTTTATTGTTGCTGCACCTGTCTTGCAAGGGTGGCAATGGGTGGCGATTATCTCTCCAATTTTTGTTTATTTATTACTAACAAAGATAAGCGGCGTTCCAGGATTGGAGGCTAAAGGAAATAAGAAATGGGGTGGGGAAGCGGACTATGAGGCTTATAAGGCTAGTACGCCTATATTGATTCCTAAATTGTGAGGCTTTCTGGCGAAAGCTTGAGAGGAAAATTTGAACACAGAGACACTGAGACACAGAGTTTTTTGGCTGAGCTTTCTGACGAAAGCATGGAGGATTTGAACACTGAGACACAGAGTACACAGAGAAATTTTCTCCGTGTGCTCTGTGTCTCAGTGTTCATGATTGTCAACATCTAACTCTCAATCTCTTATGAGCGTATTATCACAGGTAGTACACTTCCCTTTTTTATTTCTTTCAAAATAAATATCTAATCTACCCAAATAAATACCAGCAAAACCCACCTGATTAATAATCACTTCTTCGTTATCTAAGTTGTGATAAGATTCCGCTGTTTTCATAAAGGTGTGGGTATGTCCGCCGATAATAACATCTATATGCTGACTATTTTCTGCGAGCACTACATCGGATACCTTATTCTCCTTATACTTAAATCCAAGATGAGATAGGCAGACCACTAAATCACAGTTTTGTTCTTTTTTTAATTGAAGAGCCAATTTATTAGCGGTACTAATCGGATCAAGATAGCGTGTCCCTTTAAAATCTTTTTCAGGAACTAGTCCATCTAATTCTATACCGAGTCCAAATACACCTATTTTAAGAGGTCCTTTTTTGAAAATTTTATAGGGCTGTGTTTGCCCATTCATCAGCGTATCAGAAAAGTCGTAGTTGCTGATTATAAATGGAAAATTAGCATGAGGTAATTGTTTATATAAACCTTTAATACCGGCATCAAAATCATGATTGCCAATCGTAGCAGCATCATATTTCATGGCAGACATTAATTTGAATTCTAACTCTCCGCCAAAGAAATTAAAGTAAGGTGTCCCTTGAAAAATATCTCCAGCATCGAATAACAAAACGTGTTCTTCTGCTGCTCTAATTTTTTTAAGTAAGCTCGCTCTTCTCGCCGCACCAGCTGCCCCTTCATTTCTACCACCATCCATTGGAAAGGGCTCGATTCTACTATGCACATCATTGGTATGTAGAATCGTA
>CALJIY010000315.1 GCA_937973945.1 uncultured Saprospiraceae bacterium
TTATAATTAGCCTCGTTCACAGATTGACCTGCTGGGTATCCACTGTAATCTCCTGCATAAATGTAATCTGGAATAACACCTCGACCTGCTGCATATGGTACTTCTGCAGGTATATCTCCTAAACTAGAATTTTCAAAAGAACGCCAAACCACTTCAGAGTACTGAGCTGGATCAGTGATTAAGTCATATCTACCTATTGGTGTCTGAGACCCGATGGTAGCATTGTAAGTGATTTGTGTTTTTCCCTTTGTTCCTTTTTTAGTCGTAATGATGACCACACCATTATTTGCTCTTGCACCATAAATAGAAGAGGCAGATGCATCTTTCAATACTTGAATAGACTCAATATCGTTTGGATTGATACCAGTATTATAAGTATCTGTCGTTGGTACACCATCAATAATATATAATGGATCGTTGTTTTGGAAAGAAGATATACCTCTAATCCGTACTACAGAACCTGCACCAGGAGAACCATCAGATTGTACTGTTACACCTGATACTTTTCCTTGTAATTTTTGAGCAAAACTTGTTGCCGTGACTTGGTTTAGATCGTCCGCCTTTACAACGGCTACGGCACCAGTAATATCTCTTTCTCTTTGAGTAGAATACCCAGTAACAACAACTTCGTCAATTAAAACCCCTTGAGAAAGGGAGATTGATAAGTTTGTTTCGTTACCAAGTGTCATTGTTTGTGTGGAATAGCCAGTATAGCTAATCTCTAATACATCGCCTGGGCTGGCATCGAGTGTAAAAGAACCATCGAAGTCTGTTACTGTTCCTGTAGAACTACTTTGCACCAAAATTGAGGCACCAATTAATGGCTCCCCATTTTCTGCATCAGTAATTACACCGCTCACCTGCGCAGAAAGCAGATTGGTCATCAGTAGGGCGATGACGATCACACCTAACTGTAGCCAACTACTAGACTTTGTTAATGATTTTTGTCTCATAAGCTGATTTTTAAAGCTGATTTTTTAAGTTAAAAAAACTAGTGGTTTAATAAATATTTGATACTTAGTGTAAAAAATACGGGAATCAAATTTAGTAAAAAAATCGAATTACAAGATATATCTTCCACTTTATTTTCTTTTTGACTTATAAAAGATTTTAAATTTTCTTTTAAAACGAAATTAAAACCACTTTTTCAATAGTGTTATTTTTTGATATAAGACGATCTCGATCAATGAGTTAGGAGGGGAAAGTAGGAATATAAAAATAAAAATCAAGACGAAAATAGCTGTCCTACAGGTAATTAAAAAAAGCAGAAAAAATAAAGTTATAACATATAGCTAAAAACTTGTTTTATAGGATGTTGACAAAGTAGTAGAGTAAGTTCTCATACATCATTTCTAATTCCGCTCCGTAAACCTATTTTCCAGTTTTTAAGTACTTATTGAAAAGTTGTACCTTCGCAGCTTTTTATAATAGCTTGGAGTTGAAAGAAGTAAGATAGGGTAATTACATCCTGCCAGTTCGCTGCTAAACATCACGTTGTCAAGGCCATACGTCTGACCCCTGACAGTCCTGGAAGGACGATCTGACATCTGACTTCTGATCAAAAATCAACTCCTAAACTCTCCAATCCATGATTTCCTACATTAAAGGTCCGATTACCTTCAAAAGTCCAACCTATATAGTTGTTGAAACAGGAGGTGTTGGTTATCGAATCAATATTAGTTTAAATACGTATACGAGTATAGAAAAAGCGGAGCAAGTCAAAATTCTTACCCATTTTCATGTAAAAGAAGATAGCCAAACCCTTTACGGTTTTGCGGAAGCGGCCGAAAGAAATCTTTTTCGGCATTTGATATCTGTATCTGGTATCGGTCCTAGTACAGCACAAACGCTATTGTCTTCTATGACGCCAGAGGAAGCTAGGGCGGCTATTATTGGTGAAAATGTGGCAGCTTTTAAGACCGTTAAAGGTATTGGTCCTAAAACCGCTAAAAGAGTGATTTTAGACTTAAAAGATAAATTAATCAAGGATGGCGGGGATATGCCTACGGTTATCACTGCTTCAGGCAATACATTGCGGGAAGAGGCGTTATCTGCTTTGTTGGCATTGCAGGTAAATAAAGTACAGGCGCAGAAGGTGCTGACGAAGATATTGAAGGAGCAGCCTGATTTGAAAAAAGTAGAGGATTTGATACGTTTGGCGCTGAGGCAGTTGAATTAATAAATTTGTTTTTTTAGTATAACCCCTATTGATACTTGTTCTTTAAGACCCCGCTTGAAAACTTTAGTTCTCATTAAGATTTTTGTTGTTAAAATGTCAGCCGACAAGCAATATTAATCCTATAATTCGTTTGATATTTGGATATAATTACTAGATGTACAAATTTTAGACATACGCTTTAGGAGAAACTGCATTTACCTCAATCATATCCAAGATTTTTCACAATATGGATGGTTCTAATAAAAGCTAGCTTTATTTAGTATGCTTTGACAAAGAATACAAGCCATTAGACATCTTTAAGACAGATTAGAAACGCTTTTGTTCATTATAATAATTTCACTATAGTAATGAACAAGTCTAGTTTCTACACTATTTTACCATGAGCAAAACAGCTATACTATTTTGTACTTGTCTTTGTACCGTATTAGTAGCCTTTGGGATGGATTATCCCAAAACTGGATACTCCTTGCCTGATCCATTTGAAATGGACAACGCGGTTCAAATTTCTCCTGATACAATTCCTTTGATTGACAGAACTGGAGATTTCATCAATAATCCTAACAATAATCCATTTGATCTAAAAGATCCTGCCGTTATTGAGCAGAAGGTGGAATATGATGTAGAGTCTGGCTCTTATATCATTACAGAAAAAATTGGAGAAGATTATTATCGGGCGCCTACCTATATGTCGTTCCAAGAGTATCTGGATTATGAGGCGAAACAGCAGGAGCGAAATTATTTCAATAATCTAGCAGGGGTCAGTACGGATGATGATAATATCAGTGGTAAGATAGATCCGATCGCAAAATTACAATCCGAAATAGAAAATTCCCTTATTGATCGCCTCTTTGGAGGTACAGAGGTAGATATACGACCTCAAGGTAATATAGATTTGACCTTTGGGGTAGATTTCCAAAATGTAGAGAATCCTATCTTAACCAGAAGGCAACAGCGCCAAGGTGGTTTTGATTTTGATATGGACATTCAAATGAATGTGGAAGGAAAAATTGGAGAAAAATTAAACTTATCCACTAATTATAATACAGGGGCCACTTTTGATTTTGAAAATCAATTAAATCTAGGCTATTCAAGTGATGCATTTAGTGAAGATGAAATTCTTAAAAATATTGAAGCGGGTAATGTTAGTTTACCCTTACGAGGACAATTAATTCAAGGTAGCCAAAACCTGTTTGGATTGAGAACAGATTTGAAATTTGGCTATTTGAATTTAAGTTTGATTGCGGCTCAACAAAAGTCTCAACGGGAAAATATTCAGTTAGAAGGGGGTAGTCAAGTGCAAGAATTTGAGGTGTTCGCCGATGAGTATGATGAAAATCGACACTTCTTTTTATCTCATTATTTTAGAGATAATTTTGAAACTGCTTTACGGAACCTCCCACAGGTGAATAGTTTAACAACGGTCACTAGAATCCAAGTATGGGTCACCAATGATCGAAACGCGACGGAGCAAGTTAGAGAAATTGCCTGCTTTACGGATCTTGGAGAACCAAGAGAAACATGGACCGTAGATGCGCCACCTTCACCAAGAAATGCAGATATTTTTGGTAGAGGCTTACCTGCTAATAATTCCAATTCTTTAGAAGATTTATTAGATAATGATCAAGCGCATATTTTGGATAATGTGGTCAACACGCTTCAAAGTGCGCCTTATAATTTTAAGCAAACAGAGGATTTTGAGAAAGTAAGTGCTAGACTTTTATCCCAATCTGAATATGAATTTGATGCTCAATTAGGTTACGTTTCTGTCAATGTAAATCTACAGCCAGATCAGGTTTTAGCCGTAGCCTACGAGTACATCTATAATGGACGGGTATTTCAAGTAGGAGAGTTTGCGAATGATGTCACGGCTACCAAGCCAGACTCAGACGACTGTACAACAGATCCACAGAATGTCTTGTTTCTCAAGATGTTAAAGAGTTCTACGCCACGAGTAGATATGCCATTGTGGGATCTGATGATGAAGAATATCTATAACGTCGGAGCGTACCAAGTGGATGAACAAGAATTTAGATTGGAGGTATTTTATCAAGCACCAGGTAGAGGTGATTTGCGATTTATTCCTGAGCCTGAAGTTTCTCGTTTCCCATTATTGAGATTATTAAATCTAGATAATCTAAATATTCTTAGAGATCCTCAACCTGATGGCGTTTTTGATTATGTACCAGGTATTACGATCAATCCTCGAAATGGGCGGGTAATGTTTCCGGTACTAGAGCCTTTTGGTACTGGTTTAGATAATACGATTCGGGAACGAGTACCCAACAGTGCTGCGGCAGAAAGAATTATACAAGCGGTCAGTTATCCAATGTTGTATGATTCCACGGTCACGCTTGCGCGAGAATATCCAGAATTCAATAAGTTTGTTTTAAAAGGCGAATATAAGTCTGCCGTATCTTCTGAAATCTCTTTAGGGGCATTTAATATTCCTAGAGGGTCTGTTCGGGTAAATGCAGGTGGTCAGGTATTAAAGGAAGGTATTGATTATGAAGTAGATTATAATATTGGTCGGGTAAGAATCTTGAATGATGCGATTTTGAATTCAGGCGTTCCTGTCAATGTTTCCTTTGAAGATAATACCTTATTTGGTTTTCAAACCAAGACCTTACTTGGGGTGCGGGCGGATTATGAGCTAGGAGAAAACTCCAATATTGGGGCAACTTTTATGCAGTTATTTGAGCGGCCATTTACACAAAAAGTAAATTTTGGAGATGATCCAATTAATAATAAGGTATACGGATTAGATTTTAATTATACAAAAGAAACACCTTGGCTAACGAAAGCTTTAGATGCTCTGCCATTCTATAGTACAAAAGCAGAATCTTCTATTACGGTGAGTGCCGAGGTAGCGGCATTAAAGCCTGGTCACTCTCGAGCGATCAATCAAGCGGAAGATGAAGGTGCTGTCTATATTGATGACTTTGAAGGGAGTGCCAGTAGTTTAGACCTTCGAACCCCTACAACGAAATGGGTATTAGCTTCTGTGCCGCAGGATGATGCGCTTGGTAATAACCCAGGGTTTCCAGAATCTGCCTTGGTGGATAATACCTTGTCCGGGGTGAATAGAGCGAAATTAAATTGGTATAGAATTGACCAAGCTGCCTATAGAAATAGTCCAGATGAGGATTTGGATCATCCTTATACGCGCCAAGTTCGACAGACAGAAATCTTTCCTAATTTACAATTACAAGGCTTTGATAATAATATCGTGCAGTCTTTAGATTTACATTATGATCCGCGTAAAAGAGGACCTTATAATTTTGAGGAACCACAAGGATCGGTGTACTCAGAAGGTTTGGACAATAATGGTAATTTAAAAGAACCAGAAACTAGATGGGCGGGTATTATGCGGGATATGCCTAATACAAACTTTGAAAAAAACAACTACGAATTTATAGAGTTTTGGATGTTGAGTCCTTTTATTGAAAACTTTAACAACGAAGGAGATTTAGTCTTTCATTTAGGAAATGTATCAGAGGATATTTTAAGAGATTCTAGATACTTTTTTGAAAATGGTATTCCAGTTGCTAATGATCGAAATACGATTGATCCAGGAGCAGATACCTGTAATATAGACCCATTAGCGCAGCAAGTAGATTTGACTAATTGGTCTAGAATTCCTAGAAGAAGAAATATTGTGACGGCATTCGAAAATGATCCTGATCGACGAAGACAGCAAGATTTGGGGCTGGATGGTTTTGATGATGCAGGAGAAAGAGAACATTTCAGTGACTATGTGACTGCTATTGAAGGATCCGATTTGACAGCTCAAGCTAAAGCGGAAATTTTAAATGACCCTTCTAACGATAACTTTGTTTTCTTTAATGAAGATTCTTTATATCAGAATGATGTAGATGGTATTCGAGAAAGATATAGCCGTTTCAACGGCCTACAAGGTAACTCTGAATCTGCGGGAGATAGTAGAAATCTACAAGCTAGTTCCAATCAGCCAGATTCTGAGGATTTAGATAGAAACAATAGTTTGAATGAGACGGAATCTTTTTATGAATATAGAATTCCTTTAGGTTCTGATGGAATGGGCGGAATCGCATTTAATGACTTTGTAACTGATTCTATTGTATCTAGACCGAATGGTCCAGCAGGCCCAGAAACATGGTACCGCTTTAAAATTCCTTTAAATCAGCCTACGAATGTGGTGGGCGGTATTTCTGATTTTAGAGCGATTCGATTTATGCGGATGTATATGAAAGGATTTAAGGATCCTGTGACCCTACGTTTTGCTAGATTAGAATTAGTTAGAAACCAGTGGAGACGATATCTCAGAGCATTAAGTACGATTATTGATATTCCATCCAATCCGCCAGTAACGGCTGATTTTGATGTGAACGCAGTCAATATCGAAGAAAATAGTAGTCGTTTTCCCTTCCCATATGTATTGCCAGCAGGTATCGTTCGAGAGAATTCTTTAGGGCCATTTCCAAATGCCTTACAGAATGAACAATCTTTATCGATGTCTGTATGCGATCTGCCCGATGGAGATGCCAGAGCGATCTATAAACGGGTAGACATGGATATGCGGGTCTATGATCGGATCAAAATGTTTGTCCATGCAGAGGACGAATCTGGAACGGCAGAATACGAGCCTGGAGAGGTGGAACTCTTTATGCGATTAGGTAATGATTTTGAGGAGAATTATTATGAATACCAGATTCCCTTGACCATGTCTAATCGAGCCAATCTGCCAGTCAGTATACTAGATGATGACTATGTCAATGAAGTATGGCATCCCGATAATGCAGTGGATTTTCCATTGGACTCGCTACAAAGTATTAAGCGGCAAAGAAATCGACGGAACCTGCCAGCCAATGCGGCCTTCGAAGTGCCACATATTAAAACGGATGAGTTAAGTGGAGTAGAACGAGAAGTCGGAACAATCCGAGTAGTCGGTAATCCGAACTTAGGCTTTGTGGAAGGCATCATGATCGGTATTCGGAATCGAAGAGATAATGGGGCGACTATTTGTTCCGAGGTATGGGTGAATGAGTTACGTTTATCAGGCTTTGATGAAAAAGGGGGACAAGCGGGTTTAGCGAGAATTGATTTTCAATTAGCCGATTTAGGAAATGCGACCATAGCCGGTAATTTTAGTACCATTGGCTGGGGGCAGTTGGAGGAAAAGGTAAATGATAGAGCAAGAGAAAGATATACGCAATATGATTTAGCGACCAATCTAGAATTAAGTAAATTTTTACCAGAGAAATGGGGCTTAAAAATTCCTTTCTATGCTCAATATTCAGAAACGCGTTATTCCCCAGAGTTTGATCCATACGATTTAGATATTTTACTGAAAGATAAAATTGATGACGCGCCAGTGGCTTCTAAAGATTCCATTCGGGATCAGGCGGAGGATTTTGAGTCTATTAAAACGATCAATTTTAGTCGAGTAAGAAAAGAACGAACCAATACCGAAAAAGCGCCGATGCCATGGGATGTATCCAACTTCAGTGCCTCCTATAATCATACAGAAACGGTTAAGAAAAATCCTATCATTGAACGAGATGAATCGGATGTTTATAGAGGTGGATTAGATTATTCGTATTCTACTAAAGCGAAGTTTATTAAGCCTTTTAATAAATTGATAAAGAATGACAAGTATTTGAAATTTATTAAAGAAATTAATTTTAATCCAGTTCCGAATACCTTCACTTTTAATACCGTTTTAGATCGACACCAACAGGCGACGACTTATCGTTTTGTTGAACCTGAATTTAGTACCTACTACATCCGTAAATTTACTTGGGGACGTAACTATGACTTGAAATGGGATTTGATGAAAAACCTCAAATTGAATTTCAATGCGGCCCAAGAATCTGCTATTGATGAATTGGATACCGAAGGAAATACGCCTTTTGGAGAAGCTTATAATGGAACCAATAAAGATTATATTAGAGAAAATTTATCTGATTGGGGTCGAGCTAAAAATTACTACCATAACATTAACGTCAGTTATAATGTCCCTTTTAAAAATTTCCCATTCCTGGATTGGGTGACCTTAAAGGCGCAGTATAGTGCTACTTATGATTGGAGTCGATCTGCCATTAATACAGATTCTTTGGGGAATGTTATTCAGAATAGCCAAAGTCGTCAGTTGAACTTAGATTTAAATTTTGAGAAACTGTATAACTATTCTAGCTTCTTAAAAAATATCAATAGTAAGAAGAAGAAAGGTCGATCTGGTGGTAGAACTACCCGAACACCAAGGGATGGAAGCAAGCCAGATGCAAAGGATAAAAAGAAGAAAGTAAAAGAGCCATCCGCTGCTGCAAAAGCATTGCTTCGACCTTTAATGATGATACGGAAAGCCAGGGTCAATTATTCGGAACAGTTTGGTTCGGTGGTACCAGGGTTCCTGCCGCAGGCGGGGCTATTTGGACAAAGAGACTTTACGGCACCTGGTTGGAATTATGTACTTGGTTTCCGTCCGGATGATGCTTGGTACGATCAAGCACGGGACGATGGCTGGATTACAGACAATGTCTTCCAAAATCAACAGGTGATCGAGGATTATCAACAAAAGGTAGATGCTCGTTTAACCTTAGAACCGATTAATGATTTTAGAATAGAAATAGAGGCCAATCGAAACTACCAAGAAAATCATACGGAGTTCTTTAAGGATACTTCTATTGTCGATAATATATCTCGAATAGATCATGTAGCAGAACGAGACATCGGTTCGGTGACGGTTTCTTATATGGCTTTACAGACCTTATTCGATGATGATATTGTAGGGCTATTTAGAAAATTTGAAGACTATAGAATTATTTTATCTAATCGTTTAGGCACAGGTACACATGAGTCTGATGGTGTTAATTATACAGAGGGATATGGGCGATACCATCAAGATGTATTGATCCCGTCTTTCTTAGCAGCCTATACCGATCAAGATCCGAATACGATTGATATTTATGAAGATGCCCGTAAGTTTAAAAATTTAATCCCTCGACCAAACTGGCGAGTGACATATAATGGACTATCTAAAGTTGGAAATCTAGGAGACATCTTCCAAAACGTAAGTTTGACGCATGGCTATCGTTCGACGATGACGATTAATTCCTTTAATTCTAACTTCAAGTATGCGGATCAAAATCCGTTTAGTACTGAAAATACCAACTCTCAAACGAATAACTATTATTCACGTTTCGAGATACCAACGGTAGTTATCCGAGAGGATTTTAGTCCTTTAATAGGATTGGATATGCGATTGAAGAATGGCGCAAATGCCACTTTGGATTTCAAAAAATCTAGAAATTTATCGTTCGACTTAATCACGAACGAACTGAACGAAACGAAAACAACAGAATATGTTGTTGGTTTTGGGTGGCGACTAAAGGATGTATACATTGGCTTCTTGCAGTTTGGACCTAATAAAAAGAAGAAAAAGAAAGGAGACGAACAAGAACCAGTCGATCCTAATGCTCCAAATAGAACTGGAAATACTAGAAGAGGCGGCGGAAGCGCTAGTCAAGCGAATGATTTAAACTTCAAATTTGATTTCTCTTTTAGAGATGATATTACCTTGAAGCATATTTTGGATCAAAACATCACAGAACCTACTAGAGGTTTGAAGAGTATCCGGATTTCTCCTTCTATTGATTATACCATCAATGAGCAATTGACGCTTAGATGGTTTGTGGATTACAATAGAACAATTCCTGCTACCTCTGCTTCTTTTCCAATTACGAATGTGCAAGGTGGTTTGACGGTTCGGTTTACTTTGTAAACAATACTTGCTTCCTCTTACTAAAAGGGATAAAACAATATATGTTTTATCCCTTTTTTTATTACCTTAGGGGCGCTAGTTTTCCTCGGATTCATCCGAATTTATTCCTGTTCAACTACTTCGTAGTTGGTATAATTTTTAACGAAAAACAAAACAAAACCAATCTTAAAATGAAATTATTCTTATTGATCTCCGCTATTATTGAAATCATAGCAGGCCTTGCGCTTTTTCTAATTCCAGGTAAGGCAGCTAAACTTTCCTCCGACCAATATGCTGGCCTAACTTTTAGTAATATGTATGGGGCAGCGGCTTTGGCCATCGGCTTTTTAGGACTTCAAGCATGGCAGAATACAGATAACATCGGTTTTATGCAAGCCTTCTTTTTATTTTTTATCATCTTTCATATTGGCGTAATGATGGCTGCTTATAAAGGGTCCACTAGAGGGATGAAGGAGATGTTGCCGGTGGTTATCTTACATGCGGTATTGGCTGCGGCTTCTGCGTATTTTTATATGCAAATGCGGTAGCATTCATTAGTACTTAAGTTCAAGTTCAAAACGTAGCGCTGGCAAGCATCTGGGTTAACGTTATAGGTTGAACTTGATCTTGACACTTGGACTTGAACTTGAACAAGTGTCCCTCCAAAATTGCATCTTTGCGTTTTTATACCTGACGTTAATAAAAATTTATGCCCACCAATCAAGATGCTGCTCTTAGAGAGAACATTTTAACAGATAATTTATGGCGGCTGATGTTGACCATGTCTTTGCCAGCTATCATTGCGATGTCTGTTAATGCGGTGAACACCTTCGTGGATGGCTTATTTGTTGGGCAGTATGTAGGGCAAAATGCTTTAGCTGCGATTTCTTTAGTCTTGCCTTTGACGATGATTACCAATGGTATTTCGGCATTAGTGGGGACAGGCGCTTCTTCGCTACTGAGTATCGCTATTGGTTCTGGAGATTTAGATATTCAAAAAAAGGTCTTAGGAACTATGACCTTATTGTCTGTTATCTTCTCTATTGTTTTGACCATATTAGGTTGGTATTTTGCGCCTAATCTTCTAGCTATGATGGGTGGTGCTGGGGAAATTCAAGACTTAGGGGTCATCTATTATCGAATCATTTTACTAGGCTCATTTTTTAGAATTTATGCAGTGGCTGCCAATGTGTTGATCCGTGCAGAAGGGAAGATTCGGGAAGCCATGACTTACTCTATTATTACCACTTTAGTCAACATTGTCCTCAATCCAATATTTATTGTTTATTTTGATATGGGAGTGGCTGGTGCGGCTTGGGCTACTGTTGTGGCGATGATCGTATTTACGCTTTTTGATATGTGGTATTTTTATATAGGTAAGCGTACTTCCTATCCGATAGATTTAACGAGCTTTAGCCTGGAGAAAAAATTACTAAAACCCATTTTCGCAGTAGGCTTATCTGCCATGACTTTACAGGTAATGTTTTTTGTGCAGCAGGTAGTGGTCTTTCGCTCTATTGCGCATTATGGAACAGATTGGGATATTGCTTTTATGGGGGCTTGCTATCGAATTTTTTTGATTGCATTAGTGCCCGGGTTTGGTTTTGCTCAGGCGATGCAGCCCATCGTTGGTATTAATTATGGAGCGAATGCCTACGCACGGGTTAAAAAAAGTTTTAGAATATTTACCGTCAGTTATACTGTTTTTTTATTGCTGACTTGGGGATTTATTATGATTTATTCTAGAACGTCTCTAGGGTGGATGTTACCAGATGCTACTTTCTCCGATCAAGATATTTTAAACTTTAGAATGATGATGTCCTCCATGCCGATCTTTCCTTATTTTATGATGACGACTACCATGTTTCAGTCTATTGGTAATGCAAAGTTGGCGGGTTGGGCTACTGTTGGTCGAGAAATTCTTTTGTTTATTCCGATTGTTTTGATTCTTCCTATTTGGTTTGGGGTGCCTGGAATTTATGCTACTTTGATCCCTGTGAATGTGATTATGGTGCTGATTTCTATTTGGATGGTGCGG
>CALJIY010000316.1 GCA_937973945.1 uncultured Saprospiraceae bacterium
TGCTTATCGCCGATCTCAAGAAGAGATTAGAAAATTATTACCCATAGCGGAGGAAACAGGTGTGAAGATAGCCATTGAAAATGTATGGAATAATTTCTTAATTAGCCCTATGGAGGCGGCTCGCTATATTGATGAATTTGAGAGTGAGCATATTGGATGGTATTTTGATGTGGGCAATGTGATCCGATATGGTTGGCCAGAGCAATGGATCAAAATTTTAGGCAAACGAATTATTAAAATTGATATCAAAGACTATAGTCGAGATAAACAGACCAAAGAAGGTATTTGGGAAGGATTTAAGGTGAAATTAGGGGAAGGATCTACGGATTGGGCAGCCGTTAATGCAGCATTGTCGGCTGTTGGCTATCAAGGATGGGGTTCTGCGGAGGTATCGGGTGGTGATCGGACCCGCTTATTAGAAATTTCTCAACGAATGGATCAATTGTACAGTAGTGTTAAGTAATATTTATTAGGTCGAGTACCTTTACTACTGACTGAAATAGTATTAGGTTGGTGGATCGTCGAAGTTTGTAAGCATAGCCTTCCAACAGTTCCCATTTTGGAAGAAGCGACGAGCCTTTTTGTCCAGCAACTTCCCGTTGCTGGACAAATTAAATTTATCCAAAAACGGGAACTTGTGGAATAAGACCATTTTTTAGAAACCAACCACCATACTTGTCCTTTCTTCTTATAACATTTCCTTTATTATTGCGTTTCTCACCAGTAGGAAGCTATCCAAATGATAGTATTACTCAATAATTACGAAATTCAATATGATGCGTCAGCTATTTATGGCTTGTTTGGTTATAATCACGATACAGCTACAAGCCCAAATAAGTACTACTTACCCGAAAGAAAATCCGCAATTAGTAGAATATGCTTTAAATAATCCATCTAATGAGGTAGGAACAAGTCGAAGTAGCGTCATGTTGGACTTACCTTTTTTTGATGATTTTTCTTATAGTACGCCATATCCAGAGGCTAGCCATTGGGAGGATCGACAAGTATATATCAACAATACTTGGGCAACGAATTTAGTATCCGTTGGCGTGGCGACTTTTGATGGACTGGATGCTACAGGTAGTCCCTATGGTGGAGGTGTAGGTTCTTCTGATACCTTAACTTCTGTCGCCTTGAATTTAGGTGGTGTATCCAATGCTTTTATAAGCTATTACGTCCAACCAAGAGGTTTGGGAGATTTACCTGAAGGAGGTGATAAGAATTTAGTATTAGAATTTTTATCAGCAGATGGAGAATGGATAGAGATGGAGCGACATACAGCAGGAAATATTCTTAGAGATTCTGTCTTACAATTCGATTTTATAGGTCCTATTGCCATTAATGAATCTCAGTTTTTATATGATGGATTTCAGTTTAGATTTAGGAATATTTCTTCTAGAGATGGGGCAAGTGATTTATGGCATCTAGATTATGTTCGAGTAGACGAAACGCCAACTAATCAAGTCATTGATGATTTAGCATTTACAAAATTACCGCCTTCTATTTTTAAGAATTATACAAGTGTTCCTTTAACTCATTTTAATGATCCTGGTTTAGTTGCAGCGGAGTTGCGAAGTGAATTACCAATAGAATTGTACAATCACTCTAACCAGACAATAAGCACAGAGGAAAGTCTTTTACGACTAAGATATATTTCTGCCACCAACGAGGTGCGGGCATTTATCCCTCCTACCTTATTTGATAATCCTAATTTTGCCTCAAATAGACAAGAAGTGGGACAATCCATAAGACGAGATTATTTAGACCGATTGGAACGACAACGTCTAGACCCTGCGGAGAATTTTCAAGCAAAGATGATCTACGAAATGACGCCTGCTCCTCAAGATGATCAAGATGGAATCTTACGAAATGATAGTGTGGTTTCCTTTACCACAATTGATGATTACTATGCTTATGATGATGGCACTTCGGAGGCCGTTATCAATATCAGTGGTTTGAGTGGATCGGCTGCGATGGAATTTTACAATTATAAGGAAGATTCTCTAAGAGGTTTTCAAATTCAAATCCCTAGATTCAGAAGTGTTAGTGGTACCATTACTTTAAAAGTCTGGTTGGAAGATTTGAATACAGCGCCTGTTGCAGAATTGGCCGTAGTGCCCTTTTTTGTAGATGATATTCGAGATACCTTGCAAGCTTTTACTACCTATGCTTTAAAGGATGGGATAACGGGTATGCCTACTCCTGTCGCTTTACCAGTAGGTAAGTTTTTTATAGGTTGGACACAAGGCACTTGTAATGGAAATTGTGGTGTTCCTATAGGCTTGGATAGAAATTCTCCAGAAGCTGCTGAGAAAATGTATCTTAATTTGGATGGTAATTGGAGGCAAGTATCTTCTGATCCACTTTCTGCTCACTTGAAAGGAGCATTAATGCTTCGACCAATATTAGGAAGTGAGACACCATTAGACTCAGAATTGGCCACTAGTACTAATGAATTAAAATTGGATGAAGTGATGCAGTTGTTTCCAAACCCTGCAACAGATATTGTTAATGTGCAGGTTTTTGATGGAAATTATGATAATTATCAAATACAAATTCACAATGTATTGGGGCAGTTGGTAGATGTATCCCCATTGCAAGCACAATTAGATATTTCTAGCTATCCACAAGGAACTTATTTACTTCAAATTATAAACTTGGAAACTAGAGCACTAGGTTTTCAAAAATTGATTAAGCAGTAGGTATGAATCGTAGCTTAGACCTCTGGTCTGAATAGTCAACATGCAGTTGGATCTACTCGGACCAGAGGTCTAATCTACACTATTAGACGATCAATACTTCGCTAAAAAAAGCATCTCTAATCGAGCGTCAATAAAAGTAGGCGTAATATCTCGAAACAACATTTCTACTCTAACAGAAAATTGATCCCTCGTTAATTCTTCTGTCACCTGAGGCAAGCTAGGTAATAATATAACACTCCGACCTGTATTCAGTGGAACATTCTCTCTAAAATAAATTTCTTTCCATCTTCGATTCCCGCTATTATCTAATTCTTCTGTACGAATTTCGACTATTACTTGCCGTACAAAATAGAAATCTTCATCGCCGAAGTCAATATTCAATCGAGCCTCTCTAGGTGTAATACCCGTAATATCAGATTCTGTCACATCATTCGCTGTGAAGAAAGTATTCTTATTTGTTGGGATATTTACAAATTCAAATACATGGGTATCAAAAGTGTTGAGCCCTGCAGGAATCTCAAAATCTTGCCGATACGACATGTCGAAACCGATTCCATCATCGCCGCACGAGAAGAAGAATATAGGTAATATTAATAAGAAGAGTAAATTTTTCATAAATTCTGAGTAATGCGGTAAAGCCGCAGGAATAATTGAACACGGATTTCACAGCGTTAGATGTTTGATTGAATAGCTCTGTGATCTCTGTGCCTCTGTGTTCAATCTTACAAAATGGCGCTGCCACTCCTTAAAACAAAATTAACAGATTTGATATGCTTATAGATAGAATATTTTTCTCATATTTACATTTCATCTCTATGAATTGTCCAACCCACTAATACCTAACCGTTGTGAATCAAAAAATATTTTATCTCTTAGTAATAAGTCTATCAATTTTTTCTTGTAAAACGACTCAAGATACGAGTGTTAATAAAGAGAAAACAATAGCAAATACAACTACTGTTACTTTCGATCATGGGGTTGCATCTGGTGATCCCTTGCAGGATCGAGTCATTATTTGGACTAGAGCGACTCCTTCTAATCAGGACGTATTGATGGTAGAATGGGTGGTAGCTACGGATGAAAATATGGAGATTCCTGTAAAATATGGCTTTGCCCAGACTAGCCAAGAAACAGATTATACAGTAAAAGTGGATGTGGAAGGATTAAAGCCTAATATGACTTACTACTATCAGTTTAAAGCATTAGGGGCTTCTTCTGTTGTGGGGCGTACAAAAACAACTGCTAAGGAAGGAGGTGATGCTATTAAATTAGCAATTATAAGTTGTAGTAATTTTGAGGCAGGCTATTATAATGCGTTAGCTCGCATTGCAGAACGTACAGATATAGATGCTGTGGTACATCTAGGCGATTACATCTACGAATATGCGCCTGGTACCTATGGAGATACGACTTTAGGCCCAAGTCGAACCCACCTGCCATCTAAAGAAATAATTGATCTAGCGGATTATCGAACACGCTATGCACAATATAGAATGGACCCAGATTTTCAAAAAGTCCATCAAGCACATCCATTCATTACGATTTGGGATGACCATGAATTTGCTAATAATGTCTATAAATCCGGTGCAGAAAACCATCAAGAGGGGGAGGGTTCATTTGCAGATAGGCGAGCGGCTGCGAAGCAAGCCTACTTCGAATGGTTGCCTGTTAGAGACAATGCAGAACAGAATATTTATCGAACTATTCAATTTGGAAACGTAGTAGATTTGATACTATTGGATGAAAGAATTGCAGGTCGCACAATGCCAGTAGATAGTGCCAGCCAAACGAACTTTCAAGCAAAAGATAGAAGTATGTTAGGGGCAGCGCAGTTAGCTTGGTTTAAAAAACAATTGTCTGAATCAAGTGCTACTTGGAAAGTGATTGGAAATCAAGTCATTTTTTCCTTAATGGATTTGAGTTGGCGTAATCCTAATAGTCCATATAATTTGGATGCTTGGGATGGCTATCCTTATGAGCAATCACA
>CALJIY010000317.1 GCA_937973945.1 uncultured Saprospiraceae bacterium
CATTGTTTGACAAATGCCTGTACAATGGGTAGAAAAGATTTTGTAGCTAAAGCTGGAGCTTCATCCGTAAGTGTATAAAAAATCTTAGAGGCCATGTATTATTTAATTTTTAAGCACGCTAGTAAAAGCTACGCCTTTTAGAGATGAAAAAAGATTGACTACCACAAAAAAAGGTAATAGTTATTTTTTTCATTCTGTAGATACAGTGAATATTTAGCAAGTCGTCTTAGTTCGGCTTAAAAGCCAAGCTAAGACGGACTTTAGTCTGATTATTTAAACCTATGGATTTTTCAATTCACAGGATTTATTTACGTTTTCTACCAGTAGTTTTTTTAGCTACCGCTCTTTTGGCTGCGGTTTTTCTAGTAGTAGCTTTTTTAGCTACTGCCTTTTTAGCTACTGCCTTTTTAGCTGTAGGCTTTCTAGTGGTAGTTTTTTTAGCTACTGCCTTTTTAGCTGCAGGCTTTCTAGTAGTAGTTTTTTTAGCTACTGCTTTTTTAGCTGCAGGCTTTCTAGTGGTAGTTTTTTTAGCTACTGCCTTTTTAGCTGCGGGCTTTCTAGTGGTAGTTTTTTTGGCTACTGCCTTTTTAGCTGCGGGCTTTCTAGTGGTAGTTTTCTTAGCTACTGCCTTTTTAGCTGCAGGTTTTCTAGTGGTAGTTTTCTTAGCTACTGCTTTTTTAGTTGCAGGCTTTCTAGTAGTAGTTTTTTTAGCTTTTTCCTTCGCAATTGTAGAGTCAACCCAAACTACTTTTTTATTAATAGTAATTTTAGAAACGCTACGACTTACGATAGTACCATCTTTTAATATTTCAGTAGCATATACATTTGCATTAGTTGACGCTTTAGCTTTAGAACTTGATGCTTTAGCTTTAGAACTTGACGCTTTAGCTTTAGAGCTTGATGCTTTAGCTTTGGAGCTTGACGCTTTAGCTTTAGAGCTTGATGTTTTAGCTTTAGAGCTTGATGTTTTAGCTTTAGAGCTTGACGCTTTAGCTTTAGAGCTTGATGCTTTAGAAGTATTAGCTCCTAATAAATCTTGATCAAAATGTAATTTACTAACTGCTTCAGCTTTTGAACCTTTATAGCTAGGTGTTTTATAGCCTGGCTTTTGATACTTAGTTGTACTTTTAGTTTTAACGGCACCTCTTTTTTTAGCAGGGGTAAGACTCGATTTAGCTAGTAATCGCTTTTTTCTATCTTCTGCGGTTTTAGCAAAGATTACTGCTTTTCTCTTTAAGGATGTTATTTTTTTGTCCGAACTCATTTTAATGTTGTTTGATGTTTGTGAATTTCCTCCTTTAGTAACTGGAGCTGTTTTTTCTTTCTTCTTAGCAGTTGCCGCTAATCCACTTAGCTTAGCAATACTTTCTTCTAGTATTTTTATTTTTGCAAGCGCATCAGCTTGTTTTTGTTTTTCTTTTTCAACAACAATAGGAGGTGCATTATTAACAAAACGCTCGTTACTCAACTTTTTATTAACGGATTCTAGGAAGCCTTTGTTATAAGCTAATTCTTTCTCCAATCTATCCTTCTCTGCTGCCTCATCAATTTCTAAATCTAGCAGTACATAGTATTTCTCTGTACCAGAAATAAAACTCACCGTATTAGCAGGCTCTTCTTTTACAAAAGTTAAGCTATCTAATACCGCCATTTTTTCTAACAATTCTTTTGCTCCTTTTAATTTAAAAAAGGCAGTGGCACTTTTAGATTCTTGCACAAATAATTGCAGTGACTCACTTTTCTTAAGATTGTTCTTTTGGCGTATTTCTCGAACTTTAGAAATGATATCTTTCAGTCCTTCAAAAGACTTTAATAAGTCCTGATCAACTTTACCAGCTACAGGATATTGACTCATCATACAATCCTCGCCTTCTTTTCTATCCTTTAACTGATGCCATATTTCTTCTGTTACAAAAGGCATTAAAGGATGAAGGGCAGACATTAGTTTTTCATAAAAACCAATGACTTGATTTAAGGTAGGCTTGTCTATAGGAGAACCATAAGGTGGCTTTACAATTTCCAAGTACCAAGAGAAGAAGTCGCCCCACATAAAATTATACAGCTCCATTACGGCCTCTGAAAGCCGATATTCATTAAAGTTACCTTCTAAATTAGTAATGGTCTCTGACAGTTTGCTCTCTAACCAACTGTTAGCCAGTTGATTAATGATTGCCAAGTCTTTTTGTACAGGCTTTTCTGTCACTTCCCAGCCTTTCACTAAACGCAAGGCATTCCACATTTTATTGCAGAATTGGCTGCCTTGTTCGCATAATTTATCATCAAACAGCAAATCGCCTCCCGCAGGAGAACAAGACATCATCCCAAATCGAACACCGTCTGCACCAAATTTTTCAATTAACTTCAAAGCATCTGGAGAATTTCCAAGCGACTTACTCATCTTGCGACGTTGCTTGTCCTTTACCATTCCAGTGAAATATACATGTTTGAATGGGAAAGTACCTTTCCATTCATAACCTGCCATAATCATTCTAGCTACCCAAAGGAAAATAATATCCCAACCTGTAACAAGCGTACTGGTAGGGTAGTAGTAGTCTACTTCTCCACCTTCTTCCATGCCATCGAATACACTAAAAGGCCATAACCAAGAAGAAAACCATGTATCTAATACATCCTCTTCCTGTTTTAAATCAGCAAGGGTAATGTGCTTTCCTAGTTTCTCTTGCGCTAATTTTAAGGCTTCCGTTTCATTAACTGCCACAAATAATTCTTCGCCATAATACCAACAAGGTATTCTATGTCCCCACCATAATTGTCTTGAAATGCACCAATCTCGGATGTTATCCATCCAGTGTCGGTAGGTATTCTTATATTTTTTAGGGAAAAACTCTATTTCGTCTGTCATCACTGCCTCAAGCGCAGGTGGCGTGATTTGCTTCATATCCACATACCATTGCTGTGATAGCTTTGGTTCTACTACAGCATTGGTTCGCTCTGATCGACCGATACTGGTAACATAAGCTTCCAATTTCACAAAACTGCCACGCTCTTCCAGCGATGCCTGCATTAATTTTCTAGCAGCAAAGCGATCTAGTCCAACATGTATTTGTGCAAGTTCATTTAAAGTACCATCAAAATTAATGGTATCAATAACCTCTAATTTATGTTTTAAACCTAATTCATAATCATTTGGATCATGCGCTGGCGTTACTTTTAATGCACCAGTACCAAATTCCTTGTCTACATAATCATCAAAAATGATCGGAACCACTCTATTGACGATAGGTACAATAACATTTTTTCCTTTCAAGTGTGCATATCGCTCATCCTCAGGATGAACCGCCACGGCACTATCACCCATGATCGTCTCAGGACGTTGAGTAGCAATAGTCACATATTCATCCGTGCCTTCTACTTGGTAGCGTACATGGTATAAAAATGCATTCTCCTCGTGGTGTATGACCTCTTCATTAGACAATACGGTTTGCGCTTCTGGATCCCAATTGACCATTCGTAGCCCACGATATAACTTTCCTTTATTATATAAATCGACAAATACCTTGATCACCTGTTCTGAGCGAACCTCATCTAAAGTGAAAGCAGTTCGATCCCAATCACAAGAAGCACCTAATTTTCTTAACTGTTTTAAGATAATACCTCCATACTTATCCGTCCATTCCCAAGCATGCTTTAGAAACTCTTCTCTGGACAAATCCCCTTTTTTAATACCTTTTTCTCGGAGCATTCTTACGACCTTCGCTTCCGTAGCAATAGAGGCATGATCAGTACCAGGTACCCAACATGCATTTTTTCCATCCAAACGGGCTTTTCGAATGAGAATATCTTGGATAGTATTGTTTAACATGTGTCCCATATGTAAGACACCTGTTACATTAGGCGGGGGAATAACAATAGAATAGGCAGGTCGTTCATCTGGAGTGGAACGAAAATATCCTTCCTTCATCCAGTGTTCATACCATTTGTCTTCTTTATCTTGAGGATTATATCTAGGTTCCAGACTCATATAAGATTTGAAATAATGATTTGTTTATCGACAACTTTTTTGATGAGCGGAGCGATGGAATAAGTCCAATTCATTGCTCAAAAAAAGCATAGGATAATGAAATAATAATTTGTGATTTAGGAGGGCCTTTTTTGTGTAGTAGGACATCTTGTCCCATTTACGGAAAAAACTCCTAAAGGATTTAAAATGGTTTTTCCAAAAATAGTGCGAATATAGTAATTTTTGCATGTTGCACCAAGTACTATCTAAGCATATGCACTTTGGCATATTCATTGATCTAATAAATGAGTTAAGAATTAAACTTACCTAGAGATTTTCATTAGCTACATAATTGATAAGGCAGCATCTTTAAAATAAAAAAGAGTAATTGAGCAAGATTAGATTTTTCTCGCAGATTCCCCTTTTTTATTGACCATTAAAGATGAAATCTAAAGTCTTTTTACCCTCCTTTCTGCACTGTTCTACGAACTTTACCAAGCAACTATACGCATGTATCGCAAATAAGTGTCAATGACTAAAAGCTATTTTTTAATTGGGAAATATTATTCTTTTTATCTCCTACTGTCTTTTCTATTGGTATCTTCTTTTGTGTCAGAAGGACAGATAACCTCTGATATCAATTTTACCAATTTTGGTCATATTGAAAACATTCCTAATCAAGAAATTTTTAGTGTCATAAGGGACAAGAATGGGTTTTTATGGATCGGATCTACAGATGGATTATTTAGATATGATGCAGCATATAATATGAAATGCTATAGGGTTAACGAGCCTAAAATAGCAGGAGGACTTCAATCTAATTTTATAAGAGCCCTATATGAAGATAAAAATGATAATTTATGGATTGGAACCACTCAAGGGGGCTTAACTAAATTTCACCAACCTAGTGGTCAATGGACTACCTATATGACTAATGATTCCGATCCTTATTCTATCAGTAGTAACGAAGTACTTAGCATTTATGAAGACAGTAAAGGCGCTATTTGGGTTGGTACAGAAAATGGATTGAACTTATTAGATGTAGATTCAGAACGTTTTATTCGTTTTATGCCTGATGCAGATAATCCAGATGCCTTGAGTGCAAAAGCAGTCATCTCTATTATAGAGGATGATGCGAATAGGATTTGGGTATCTACCTGGGCAGGGGGCATCAATCTATTTTTACCTGCCACAGATGGTAATATGGAGCATAGTAAATTGAGAAGTTTTTATCCATCTGAAAGTAAGAGTTCTCATAATGTTTGGAGTATCTATCAAGATCCACAAAAAAGATTTTGGTTATCTACCATGGGATCAGGACTGTTTTTAATGGAGGTGCCAGAATCGGCGAACATAGATCCTGATCATCAGATTTGGGAGCCCATTTTCCATAATATTAGGCACAGCAAAGAGCATCCAAAGAGTATTTCTTCAAATGGAATTTTTAATGTTTTACAAGATGAGAATGGCACTTTTTGGGTGGCCACAAATAATGGTTTAAACAGAACAAATATTGATCAGTTACCCAGGCTTGTAAATGGAAAATACAATCCAGAAGATATTGAAAAGATTTCTTTTGAGGTGTCTTTACCAAATCCTAAAGATGCAAGATCCATAAAGAATAATGTTATTTATTCTATTTATGAAGATACTCAGAATTTACTTTGGTTTGGTTTACCTAATGGAGTGAGCCAATATAATTGGTACAAAAATCAGTTCAAGACCCAATTATTGTTTAATCCCACTCAAAACAGTTCGAATATCAATGATATTTATACTAGTGAGGATGGCCAAATTTGGGTGGCTACTAATAACAATGGCTTATTGAAATACGATTTTGATACTGGAAAGAGTGTATCGATCAATACGAGCAATGAGCAATCCTTGTTAGAGAGCCATTTAAGGCGATTATATAGTAAAGATGATCGTACTTTATATGTGGGAAGCTATGAAGGGATCGAAATTATCGATTTAGAAACTTTAAATTCTAAAGTGATTTTATCCCCTAATTGGCTTAAAAAAAAGCTACCAGAACTTAAATTCAATACGATTTATTTAGACAGTAAAAATAACCTTTGGTTAGGTATGGATGTTGGCCTAATTCAAGTAGATCTAAAGACAAATGAGTTTCAATATTTTACGACTAATCCTAACGACCAATATTCTATCAGTGATAATTCTGTCAATGCAATTACCGAGGACAATTCTGGCAGTTTATGGATAGGTACGTATAATGGTTTAAATAGGCTTGATTTACATCAGCAGGGACCTATTAAATTTCAGCAATATAAATATAAGAATAATGATCCTTACAGTATTCCTGTGAATCAAGTAGCTGCCTTAAAAATAGTTGATAATACTATGCTAATAGGTGCTAGAGGAGGGATGTATATTTATGATTTAAACACGGAAAGATTTAGTGAGATAGGAAAGGAATTTAACGAATCTACAGTTTATGGATTTGAGTTCAATAAAAACGGAAATATTTGGGGTGCTACAAAATCTGGATTGATCTCATTAGATTTGAAAACTAAACAAATTAAAACCTATACAAATGAAAAAGATTTAGGTGGTTATGTTTTTACAGGAGGCTCCTCAAACAACAAAGAATCTGGAGATCTTTATTTTGCCAGTAATTGGAGTATAACGAGATGTAATCCGAATACTATTAAAAAAAATGTACAAAGTCCTATTGTTAAAATTACGGACTATCGGAAAATGAGTGTAAATGAAGAAATAAATGAGTCCTTTTTCGTTAAAGATGAATTAGTGTTAGAACATAATGATTATTACCTCTCTTTAAATTTTGCGGCACAAAACTATATTGATCCAGATAAGAATCAATATGCTTATAAACTGGAAGGGTTTGATGAAAATTGGATCTATACGAATAATGTTTCTTCTGCAGTATATACCAATTTGGATCATGGTACCTATACGTTTAGAGTGAAAGGATCTAATAATGATGGTGTTTGGAATGAGGAAGGGGCTACCGTCAAAATAATTAAGCAAGCTGCATATTGGGAAACTTGGTGGTTTCAAGCTGTAGTGTCAGTATTTTCCTGTTTATTACTCTTTTTTGGTTTTAAATACTATACGTATAATGTACGTCAGCGAAATCAAGAATTAAAAAGTTATAATGATAATTTGGCAAAAGAGATTAAAGAAAGGAAGAGAATAGAAAAGGAGTTACAAGAACGAGATAAATATTTAGAACATCTAGTAGATAGAAGGACAAAACAATTAAATCATAAGAATGTCGAAGTAAATGCCTTACTCAATAAAATAAAGAAAAGGAATGATGAATTAGAAGATATTGTAGCTGCAAGAACCAAGAAAATAAGCGACTTTAATAATGAATTAAAAAGATCAAATAATGATCTCGAGCAGTTTGCATATATAGCATCTCATGATCTGCAAGCACCATTAAGGACGATAAAAAGTTTCTCTGGATTATTGGGGAAAAGCTTAGCAGATAAAATGTCCAATACAGATAAAGACTTTTTAGGTTTTATCGACTCTAGCATCGGAAATATGCAAGAGTTAATTGATGCCTTACTGACGTTTTCAAAGGTGAATTCTCAAGCAAAAAAAATTCAAGCAGTAAATCCAAATAAATTATTGCAAACGATACAAGCAGAGCTAGGTGCCGTTATGAAAGAACAAAATGCGGTAGTAGAACTCAGTGATTTCCCAGAAGCAATTCATGCAGATAGAATAAAATTAAAGCAGCTTTTGCAAAATCTTATTTCTAATGGTATCAAATTTTCTAAAAAAGGTATCGCTCCTGTTGTTAAAATCAGTTGTGAAGATAAAGAGGATTGCTGGCAAATAGAGGTAAAGGATAATGGAATTGGCATCTCTGAAGATTTTAGAGAAAAAATATTCTTATTATTCAAAAGACTTCACTCTTCCGAAGAATACAAGGGGACAGGTATTGGCTTGGCATTGTGCAAAAAAATAGTGGAGCAGCATGGAGGGGAAATTTGGGTGGAAAGTGAAGAAGGAAAGGGTAGTTCATTTATATTTACTATTGATAAAATGCTTAATTAAGTTAAGTGTTCTCTAGAAAAAAAACTATTTGTTTTTTGTTTTAACGCATTTTGTGACAGGCTAAAAATTAAAGAAAAAAGGTAGTATTTAGTTTGGCACATTCATTGGAATATAAGGTGTTATTAGCACTATTGTTTGTAAAATATCCTATCAATTTCTATTCTATCTATTAAGAAGAACCTACTTTCTTCCCCTCAATAATTCTTAAAAAGAATAATTTAAGTATTTCTACTTTAATTAAACATCAACCTCCTATCATTTTTAATTCTTAATATCAATTTCTTAATCGGATAAATGATGCTGTATTTAGCTTCTTGGTTCAGATGAAATTGTTTCTACAGAATCATCATGGAATGATACAGTTTATTTTCTAATCCTTAAGGGCTAAACTGTTTAAGTAAACATTTATTTAACGCAAAAAATCAATAATGAAATTTAAATATGTAGTTCTTATTGACGATGATCCCGCAGTGAATTATTATCATAAGTATATGATAGAAGGAGCGGACTTTACGGACAATATTCTAGTTGGACAAAGTATCGAAGAAGCTTTGGAGATTTTAATGGAATTTCAAGAAGTAAATGACATAGATCCTAGTCTAGTTGTACTAGATGTAAATATGCCACGATATAATGGCTTCGAATTTGTAATGAAGTATTATGATATATTCCAAGAGCTTAGAAGAAGAAATGTCATGATTATCTTTTTAACCACTTCTCGAAACCCAAGCGATATTGATAAAGCAAGTCAGTTGGATGTGATTAGTGATTATAAGCAAAAGCCGATGACAGAAAGCATGCTAATGGAATTGAAAGATGTGGTCAAAAAAGCCAACGCGCAATAATTTTTTGACAATGTTTTTAATGTAAGATTTTACGCGAGAAATAAACCATTAATCAGTCATTTCTTTTTTAAGATGAAAATCATTTGTTATGAGCGTTTTTGAAAAAATAATATCCTCTTCAAAAGTAAAACAACCTGCCACGAATGAACGAATCTTGTTGATTGAAGATAACCCAGCTGATGCTAGGCTCTTAGAGATCTTATTAGAAGATACAGATTTAGGGGATTATGAAATCGTAACCAAGACAACTTTCGGCGCAGCAAATGAATTATTGAAGGAAGGAGAAAAGTTTGAAGTAATCTTACTGGACCTTTACCTACCAGATAGCAATAAATTTGATGCGCTCAAACAATTAAAAACTGATTTTCCTAACTCCAATGTCATCATGATGACGGGGTTAAATGATAAAAACATAGGGCTTCAAGCGGTGAAAGCTGGTGCTCAAGACTTCTTAGTTAAGGGAGCAGTAGATTCGGATACCTTAGCAAAAACGCTTAGATACGCTATTGAAAGAAATAGGGTCATACAACGCCTGGAAGAAACACAGCAGCATGCTATGTTGACAGAGGTGGAAATGACTAAAAGTCAAAAGCGATATAGAGAAATTTTCACCCAATCTAAAGATTCTATTTATATCTCTACCTTAAAAGGAGAATTGATTGATTTTAATGAATCAACAGAAAATTTATTTAAAAGATCAAGAGAAAGTTTACAGAATCTATCCATCCACGATCTTTTTATTACGCCAGAAAGGAAAAATGAATTTCTATTAAAATTAAAATTAACGCAATCTATCATTGATTATAGGATAGACGTCATTCGCCCTGATGGTGAAATCAGAAACTGTCAATTGTCCGCCAATATGCTTTCGACAGAAGACTTTTCTGGATACAATTGCATTCTCAGAGATATTACAGAATCCATTCAAGCCGACCAATTAAGAAAAGCAAGAGATTTAGCAGCGCATTCGGCTAAAATGAAAGAGCAGTTTATTGCTAGTATTAGTCATGAAATGCGAACTCCTATGAATGCCATCCTAGGCATGAGTAATATTTTAGTTCAAACCGAATTAGATACGGAACAAACCAAACTAGTCAGCTCCATCAAACAATCTTCTGAAATACTATTAGGGATTGTGAATGATATTTTGGAGATTTCTTCTATGCAAAATCAAAAGATTAATTTTGTAATGGAGGACTTCGAGCTAAAAGAATTGATGGACAATTTGGTGAATGTAATGCAGTATAAAGCACAAGAAAAGGATTTATATTTTCAAGTGTTTATTGGTAGCAATGTGCCTAATATTATACGAACGGATAAGTTGAGATTGAATCAAGTTTTATTAAATTTAGTAGGTAATGCCATTAAATTTACAGAGGAAGGATATGTGAAAATTTATGTAGATAAACTAGCAGATTACGATGGAGGGGTGCATTTGCAATTTACAGTAGAAGATTCCGGTATTGGAATCCCTAAAGATAAGGCAGATGCTGTTTTTGAATCTTTTACTAGAATTAGAAATAAAGAAAAATTATATGAAGGTACAGGTTTAGGATTATCTATTTGTAAAAATATAGTAGAACAACAGGGTGGCAAAATTGCCTGCGTCAGTGACTTAGGTCATGGATCAAAATTCTACTTTGATTTATTAATTGAGCTAGGAGACGAAAATAATGTTAAACGAACGCCAGATATTGAGGATTTCCAATTTGATGATGAAATACCATTTAATTTATTGTTGGTTGAAGATCATAAAATGAACCAATTGGTTGCTAAAAAGACATTGCAAAAGAAATTCAAAAATATAAATCTTACGATTGCGGATAACGGACAAATTGCGGTAGATCTCTTAAAAGAAAAATCTTTTGATTTAGTCCTCATGGATATTCAAATGCCCATAATGGATGGTTATGAAGCAACGGCCTATATTCGAAATAATATGCCTCCTGAAGTAGCTAAACTACCTGTTTTGGCTATGACAGCTCATGCTCATATCGCAAAAGATGAAAGCTACAAGGAACACGGCATGGATGATTTTGTATTGAAACCATTTAGACCAGAAGAGTTATTTTCAAAGATTAAGAAATACTTAATATTGACAAGTGTTGGCTTAAAAAGATAGTTTGTATATTTACCAAGAGAAAGTTCAAGTGTCAAGACTAAGCCTGCCCGTTCGTGCCTTCAGGCAGGCGGGTTAAATACTCGCAAAACGTTGACAACCAAAATTCTAAATATTGTCAATTTACTTTTTTGACTCAAATTATTGAATAGTCTCACTTAATAGGAAACCTAAATATCTTTTATAATTCACCCGTATTTGTCCTATTTTCAAAAAGTCTTTAATTTATTGTTATATGGCAATTTTTTTATTGCCTTTTGTGCCCTAGCCTTGCTATGGCAAACGGAATTGATCCTCTACGAGAGTATTCATTGTAACTACCTAAGCATATTTGTTTTTTCTGCTACGCTGTTTCTTTACGCACTCCATAGAATAGTAGGTATTCAAAAAGTACAAGCTTTTAGTAATAAATACCGCTATGCCATTATCAACCAATATCGAAACCACATTTTAATATACGCACTCTTAGGCGGGGGAGTAGCCGCTTGGTTCTTCTTCTATCTCAATACTACTAGTCAACTCTTTATCATCTTGCCAGCCTTTCTTGCCCTTGGATATGTATTACCTTTTTTTGGAAACGAGCGAAGATTGAGAGACTTTGATTATCTTAAAATATTCTTAGTAGCAATCGTATGGGCGTTCACCACCGTCCTATTGCCCTTGATCGAGCATGGAACATTGCTTCTTTCGTATACGTCTATTTTATTACTCTTGGAGCGAATGCTTTTTATCTTTGCGATTACCTTACCTTTCGATATAAGAGATTTAAAAGTGGATGAATCTATTAAAGTAAAGACTATTCCCGCCATGATTGGGATTCCAATGACTAAAGGATTAGCAGGAGTTAGTTTATTAGGGGCCTTTATGATTAGCGGTCTATTGTATGTCAATGGCTTATATTCCTTCCCAGTTATAATAGCTTTGGGGATTTCATATAGTAGCACTTATTTGTTGGTTCACAGATGTGATCAGACAAACCACGACTATTACTTTACTGCAATAATGGATGGTACCATGATTATTCAGTTTTTGTTAGTGTATGTGTTGCGACTATTGTTGTAAAAATGAATTGATAGGGTGAGCTCTTTAAACAGCCTCAAAATAGGGCGCTAATTTTTCTAATAAAATGCTTGGAGCGGGAATCGTTTTATTGGTCTTTTTATCAACAAAGCATAACTTCACCATTCCGCCATTCACCAATTTTTGTTGCTCATTAAATACTTCCATATGAAAACTAATGGTACTAGTTGGAAGATGTCGAATAACTGTTTTTACCGTCAATAAATCATCATAGTGGGCAGGCCGCACGTAACGCATATTTAAAGTCATAACTGGCATCATTATCTGATGAACATCCTCCAAATCTCTATACCTAATACCCAAATCTCTTAAAGACTCCACACGGCCAATTTCATAATATTTAGGATAATGTCCATAATAAAGGTAGCCCATTTTATCGGTTTCACTATATCGAACTCTTACTTGTGTCGTGTGTTCAAACATATCTCTATATCTCTTGTTTTATTGTCTAATTAAATAAAAAGCATCATATTTACGATTCGCAAAACTAATCAATTTCTACCCAACTCATATGCTATCACCACAGTTAACCATCAATTGTAAAGGACAATTAATTTCTATTGAAAAGCCTATAGTGATGGGTATTCTAAATATTACACCCGATTCCTTCTATGATGGAGGAACCAATCAAGATATAGAGGTCGTAGTCCAAAAAGCAGAGCAAATGCTAAAGGATGGAGCGACGATTTTGGATATTGGAGGGATGTCTTCTCGCCCAGGGGCGGCTATTATATCAGTTGAGGAAGAATTGAAAAGAGTACTACCTGTTATTGATGCTATCCTTAAGCAATTTCCAGATGCCATTTTATCCATTGATACCGTTCAATCAGTTGTTGCTAAAGCGGCCATTGAATCAGGTGCAGCAATCATTAATGATATTTCTGCTGGAAAAATTGACGAGGCTATGTACGAAACTGTGGCAGAATTAGGCGTCCCCTATATACTCATGCATATGCAGGGAAAACCTAAGAATATGCAAAAAGAGCCAACATATGAGTCCGTTCAACTGGAAGTCTTAGATTTTTTAATCGCCGAATTGGGCAAACTTAGAGCTTTAGGTGTAAAAGATGTGATTATTGATCCAGGATTTGGCTTCGGTAAACAACTCAGCCATAATTATCAATTATTAAAAGAAATGCATATCTTTAAGATAATGGAGGCACCCATTTTGGCTGGACTTTCTAGGAAATCAATGATTTATAAAGTCTTAGATTGTACCCCACAGGAGGCACTAAATGGCACTAATATATTAAATCTTGTGGCTTTGCAGCAGGGAGCAGCTATTTTAAGGGTACATGATGTAAAAGAGGCAATGGAAACGATCCGCTTATTTGAGTATTTAGAGTATGTTTAAATAGAGTAGAAGAAGCCTGAGCAGAGTATGGAGATTGATTTCGTTAAAAAAAACAGCTAATAAAACTACACACAAGAACAATAGAGTCAAATGGATTATCAACTTTCGGAAGACAATATAAAGCATTGCACGCTTGGGTTTCTGAAGAGTTATTATAAAAATAACAGTTCTAGAGGCTTTGGACACACAGAGGCCCGCTTAGATATGATATCTGAGGATGGTATTATTGCCGATGGCTTTTTGAAATTTTATATCAAAGAAGATGATACCGAGCTAAAAGAAGAAGACTTACTAGAGGAAGAAGGAGCTAGTCATAAAAAGCAAGGGATTCCATTCACTGCCACTTTTGAAGCCACCTCCCAAGAAACAGCAGAAGAAATTCAATATAAAGTTCAAAATACCCTCTTGATTTTAGATGCCTTTACAGTAGCCTGTATGGTAGCGGCTGGGTCTTATGGATACAACTACCTTAATGATCAATATACCCTGAATGAATTAGGCGCTCTGAAATTTTGGGGCGGGTTCTTTTCTGTATTAATGACTACCTTATTGGGATATGTATTAGTTTGTAGATATTCCAACTTTCCTAGATATAGATACATATTCGCTTTAGCTCAGTTTGATAGTTATCGAGTAGACGAGCAATGGGTGTCTTATGGGGAGGATGTATTCGAAAATTCTACAAATAAGTACTTAGTAGAATTAAAAAAGCAATGTGCGAAAAAAGGAATAGGATTGATCATGGTCAATCACCAATTACAACCTTCCTTAATCATGACACCTGCTAGAGAACCAGCAGGGAAAAAAGGTAGAATAAAGCAGTTTTTTGATTCCTCAACAAGCTTTACTCGGCAGCGATTCGGATGGTTACGATTACCGAGTTTTATAAGAAAAAGAATGCCTTCTGTTAGCAAACCTAAGTCAATATCTCAGATCAACACAGGGGACTATTTGCGTTTTTCTAAATCTTATTGGAAACAAGGCTTATTAATTCTGTTTTCTGCTTTGGTACTTGGGGAAATCTATATTGAAGAATTAAAAAATCCTAATATTGTATACATCGAAGAGGGGGAATACGAGAAAAAAATATTAGAACAAACGAAAAATAATAAACCAGAACCTAGTGTTACTTTTATTGATTTAGAAACGGGCAACCGTAAAAAGGTAATAGATCCTAGGGCCTACGAAGCACTCCCTAATAATGCCAATAAGATAGATAAAAAGATTGCGCCTAAACCAACTCCTCTCAGGAATTTATCGGCCACAGAAGCATATCAAAAAGCATTGATTGTAGCTATCAGTGATAATACTTTTGAAACCTATTCTTGTAAACGACTCACTAGAATAAAAGGAGAAGCCTATTTAATCCAAGTAGGTACGGCTAATGACTATACCACAGCTATGCAAAAAGTGAAGGCCTCTAATACAAAAGGGATTAAAGTAAATGCCATGAACATGATTTGTTTTAGTCAGAAAAACAGAGAGTATGTCATTTACTTGGATGATATTTACACCTCAAAAGAAGAGGCTAAAGTTAGGGCTAGTGAGTATCATAAATTGCGATTAGCAAAGGGTTTCAAGAGTGAGCAAACTAAAATTAGAATCCTGAGAAGTCAAACAAATAGAACTAATTAGTCATGTTTAACAAAAATAGAAGGAATTGCTGCAAGCATTGTTGCCTGTTTTTGCTAATCCTAATCGGCTTCACTAGTGGGGTAGTACCCAATCATGCCTTATATATCGGAGTCATCCAGATTGTGCACGAAGAAAAAGAAGCAGTGACGACGATCCAAATAAAAGTGTTTTCGGACGATCTGCAAAGTGTCCTTCAAAATGATATTGGATATGACCAAGTACCTTCCATAGCAGACTTATGTGCATCTACTAGCAATCCTATAGAAACTTATTTTAAGAATCAATTAGAACTAAAAGTTAACCAAGAGCTGATGGACTTATCTCTAGTGAATTGTGAACAAATTAATGATGTTCACTTATTAATTTTTACAAGCCCTCAAAAAAAGGATTGGAAAACATGCTCTATTCATGCTCCCTTTTTTATGGAATTATTCCCGCTTCAATCTAATATTATCAATATAAAATATAATCCAATTAATGCTACGAGTGTACAGAAAATGGGACGTGTTTCTAAAGGGGATGGTGCTTTTGAATTTGGGTTTTGAGCAATCGCACTAATCGATCTTACCAATCCTACCAATTTTTTTATTGCGCATTAGCCTTTCTAACTCTGTTAACACGCTAATATCTTCAATGGTAGAAGGTGGACTGAAGGTTTGTTTATCGGCGATGGCCCTCATAATCTTTCGTAATATTTTCCCAGAACGGGTCTTAGGTAGGCGCTCCACGCTAACGGCTCTTTTAAAAGCAGCTACAGGACCAATTGTTTCTCGAACCATTTTAATCAACTCCTGTTCAATGTTACTTTCCTCACACATGACGCCAGATTTCATTATAAAAAAGCCAACAGGAATTTGTCCTTTTAAATCATCTGCAACCCCAACTACCGCACATTCTGCAATCGCTGGGTGAGAAGCTACCACTTCTTCCATCTCTGCGGTGGAGAGCCGATGGCCTGCCACATTTATAATATCATCTATTCTTCCAGTAATAAATAAATAACCCTCTTCATCAACATAAGCGCCATCCCCTGCAAAATAATAACCGGGAAGTGGGGCTAAATAAGAGGATTTAAAACGAGCCGTATCATTCCATAGATTAGGTAAACAACCAGGAGGTAATGGATATTTAATTGCTAATATTCCTTCCTCATTTGCGGTAACAGGCTGACCCTTTTCATCGACAATATCAATATCAAATCCGCAGACTGCTTGACCTGCTGAACCGGGTTTAATCTTTTGTAAGTCAATCCCTGTCATATTCGCAATCATCGGAAATCCCGATTCTGTTTGCCACCAATGATCTATTACAGGTACTTTTAATAATTGCTCACACCATTCCAAAGTCGCAATATCCGTACGTTCCCCAGCTAAAAATAAATACCTTAATCCAGAAGTATCGTATTGCTTTTTTAGCTGACCGGATGGATCTTCTTTTTTAATAGCTCTAAAAGCCGTTGGCGCAGTAAAAAACACTTTTACATCATATTCATTAATCACTCGCCAGAAGGTGCTCGCATCGGGCGTCTTAATAGGTTTCCCTTCAAATAGAACAGTCGTACATCCATATATCAATGGGGCATAAACGATATAAGAATGACCCACTACCCAACCTACATCGGAAGCTGCCCAGTAAACCTCGCCAGGCAGTGCCCCATAAATATTTTTCATACTAAAATGCATCGCTACCGCATGCCCGCCATTGTCTCTGACAATACCCTTGGGCTGTCCTGTTGTTCCAGACGTATAAAGGATGTATAAAGGATCTGTCGCCTCAAGCTTTACGTAATTGGCAGGGCTAGCTTTACTCCTCAGCTGCTCCCAATCTAAATCTCTGCCCACTTGCATATCTGCTTTAACAAATGCTCTTTGGTAAACAACGCATGCTTGTGGCTGATGCGTGGCTTCTTCTAAAGCCGCATCAATAATGGGTTTGTAAGGAATTATTTTATTGACCTCTATACCCCCACTAGCCATCAACAACACTTTAGGCGTCGCATCATCAATCCGTATCGCCAACTCATGTGCAGCGAATCCACCAAACACGACTGAATGCACGGCTCCTAATCGTGCACAAGCGAGCATAGCAAATACGACCTGCGGAATCATAGGCATATAGATAATCACCCGATCCCCTTTTTCTACCCCTAGTCCTTGTAAAACACCCGCAAATAGCGCCGTTTCTTCCAACAACTCTTGATAACTATAGGTCTCTTTTGTATTTGTAACAGGGGAGTCATAGATTAATGCCGTTTGCGCTCCACGTCCATTATTCACCTGATAATCTAAAGCCAAATAACAAGTATTCAGTTGCCCTCCTCGATACCACCTAGCTAGTCCCTCCTCATCAGTGGACAAAATGCTATCTGGGAATTTAAACCAATCAATTGATTTAGCTTGTTCTTCCCAAAATTGTTCGGGTGCCTCTAAACTAGATTGATAGTATTCTTGGTAGTTCATTTTGTGAGCATTTTAATAATGGAGGAATTGTGAGTGCTTTTTGAAGTTTTAGTTAAATTATGATCATTTACTTCCCGATACAAAAATTACTAAAAATATTCCCCAACAAATCATCTGTACTAACTTCCCCCACAATCTCTCCAAGATGATGAAGCGCCCGGCGAATATCCATGGCAATAAAATCAGAAGTAATACCAGAAGCCATTCCTTGCAGTACTTCCGACAAACTTTGATGTGCATTTTGCAGTGCCTCTAAATGACGCGTATTAGAAACGATCGGATCATCTAAGTTAATCTGTTGGGTAATTACCAATTGATAGAGCGTGTTTTTTAGGTGCTCGATATTCATTTGGTGCAAGGCAGAGACAGTGACTATTTGTTTAAAGGGAACGAGGTGAGATACATATTCTTTAGGTTCTAAAGTAGGATTTTTATCCATCTTATTGGGGAGTAGTAGGATGGTTTGATTTGGTTCTGTTAGTTTTTCTAAATCTTGTAATACTTCTTCGGGACCTAATTTCATGGCGTCGAATACGTAGACAAGGATGGCAGATTGTTGTACCTTTTCTAAGGTCTTTTCTACGCCGATGGCTTCGATTTGGTCTTGGGCATTTCGAATACCGGCCGTATCAATGAGTCGAAATTCTATGCCTTGGATATTGAGCACTTCTTCAATGGTATCTCTGGTTGTTCCTGCTATTTCTGAGACAATAGCTCTTTCCTCTTTAAGGAGCGCATTGAGTAGGGTAGACTTGCCTGCA
>CALJIY010000318.1 GCA_937973945.1 uncultured Saprospiraceae bacterium
CCACTACCTCCGTGACCGCATTTTGTATCCCTTCCAATACTTTCTTAGCTTCTTTTAAATTTTTGACATTCTCTTTAGATAAGATCAAATACTTATTAGACTGTTTCAAGCTTAAACCAGATTGTTTGCCTTTAATCGTAATATGCTTAATCAAGTTATTAAACAAGTCTGTTTCAAAGAAAGGGGATTGTGGATTACTGATAAAGTAGCAACGTAGTTTTTTACTTTTTAAAATTAAGCGTTCAAAACCTAGTTGCTTAGAAATCCATCGGAGGCGTAAACCATCGAATAATTCTTTGACTGGAATTGGAATTTTTCCGAATCGATCTCGAAGCGCTTCTTTGAATTTTTGTAGGTCTTCCTCGTTCTTTATTTTATCTAATTCCGTATATAGATTTAAGCGTTCTTGGATATTACTGATATACTCATCTGGTATGAGCATTTCAATATCTGTCTCTATTTGAACGTCTCTAACATATTCTCTATTCTTTGCTAAATCTTCTTTGAAAACGTCCTTAAATTCATTTTCTTTTAATTCTAAGATCGCTTCTTCTAATATTTTTTGATAGGTTTCATAACCAATCTCAGAAATAAAACCACTTTGTTCGCCGCCTAATAAATTACCTGCGCCACGTATGTCCATATCCCGCATGGCGATATTAAATCCACTACCCAGTTCCGAATGCTCTTCTATCGTCTTTAATCGTTTTCTGGCATCAGAGGTTAACACAGACATTGGCGGACAGAATAAATAACAGAATGCTTTTTTATTAGACCGCCCAACTCTACCTCTCAACTGGTGCAAGTCACTCATACCAAAGTTCTGCGCATTATTAATAATGATCGTATTTGCATTCGAAATATCAAGGCCTGTTTCGATGATATTTGTACAAACTAATACATCGTATTTATAATCTATAAAGTCTACTAATGTTTTTTCTAAATCTTTAGAATCCATTTGTCCATGTGCCATTGCAATTTCTACATCAGGACACATTCTTCGAACCATTGCTGCAATATCTGGCAAACTCTTCACTCGATTATGGACAAAGAAAACTTGTCCTCCTCGATTCGTTTCGTAGTAGATAGATTCTTTAATCAGATCTTCACTAAATACGCGAACTTCTGTATGTATAGGCTGGCGGTTAGGTGGTGGGGTTCGAATAACAGATAAATCCCTAGCAGCCATTAAGGAGAATTGTAAAGTTCTAGGAATCGGCGTGGCTGTTAGCGTCAAGGTATCCACATTTACTTTTAGATTTCTGAGTTTTTCCTTAGCACTAACACCAAATTTTTGTTCCTCATCCACGATTAATAAGCCTAAATCTTTAAATCCAACATCCTTATTTAACAAACCATGGGTACCAATTACAATATCAATTTTTCCATCTTTTAATTGCTGGAAAATTTCTTTTTTCTCTTTAGCAGTCCTAAAGCGATTAATATAATCTACTGTTACCCCAAAACTCTCTAGGCGCTCTTTAAAGGTTCGGTGATGTTGTAGTGCTAGAATGGTTGTTGGTACAAGAATAGCTACCTGCTTACCTCCAACAACCGTTTTGAAGGCTGCACGAATGGCAATTTCCGTTTTTCCAAATCCCACATCACCACAAATCAAACGATCCATTGGATGTGCCTTCGTCATATCCTCCTTTACATCATTCGTCGCCTTTAATTGATCGGGTGTATCTTCATAAATAAAAGAAGCTTCTAATTCCGTTTGTAAATAGCCATCTGGCGGGAAGGCATGTCCTGGGGCTGCCTTTCTCTTTGCGTATAGTTTAATTAATTCTGTTGCAATATCTTTTACTCGCTTCTTTGTTTTACTTTTTAATTTTTTCCAAGTATCGGAGCCTAACTTACTTAGCTTAGGAGCCGTTCCTTCCTTGCCCGTATATTTAGCAATTTTATGTAAAGAATTAATACTTACATACAAGAGATCGTTATTCTTATAAATTATTCGAACAGATTCTTGGGTGTTTTCATTGAGGGTTATTTTTTCTAAGCCAGAAAATTTTCCAACCCCATGATCAATATGCGTAACAAAATCTCCTGGCTTTAATTCTCGTAACAATTTCAAATTCATCGCTTGATCCTTGGTGAATCCTTTCTTTAATTTATAGCGATGAAACCGATCAAAAATTTGATGATCCGTATAGCAGGCCAATTTTAAATCTGTATCTATAAATCCTTCATGTATCGCCTGGGGAATCGGATGAAACTCTACCTTCGCATTCAAATCTTCGAAGATAGAATAAAAACGTTCGATCTGTTTTGGATTACCTGTAAAGAGATAGTTTTCAATTTTATCTTTTACATTGGCCTCTAAATTCTCTATTAGTAATGGAAAGTTTCTATTGAAGCTAGGTTGCGGTTTCGTATTGAAAACAACTTTATGATCTATCGGAAATGGATGTTTGTTTTTGCTTAGGCTAATAATCGGAAAGTATTGAATCTCATCAATCACCTGCTTGGGTCGAATAAAGGCCCGATCTTTAAAGACCGCCCTTAAATCTTCCTCTTCTAATAACATCAAAGAAGTCTCTGCAAACTCTTCCGCTTTTTCAAAACAAATTTGCAATTTATCCAAGACTAACTGAAAGTCCCTTAACCAAATAACCGTCTTTTCTGGAAGCACCTTAAATAAAGATACTTTCTGATCTTGGTCAAACTTCGTATTTATATTAGGAATGATCGTTACGCTTGAAATGTTTTGTTGAGATAGCTGTGTAGTAGGATCAAAGGTGCGAATACTTTCCACTTCCTCATCAAACAATTCCACTCGATAAGGGTATTCATTTCCGTAAGAAAAAATATCTATAATACCTCCACGTATAGAAAACTGCCCTGGCTCATATACGAAATCTACTCGATCAAATCCATAATTCACTAAAACCTCAATGATAAAATCTACATCAATACTCTCTTCTTTAGTAATATCAATCTTCTCTTTATTCAATACCTCAGGTGCGACCACCTTTTCAAATAAGGCCTCTGGATAGGTAATAATAATATCCCCTTTTGCGTTAGATCGGTTCAGCTTATTGATCGTCTCCGTACGTTGTAAGGAATTATTACTATTCAATGCTTCAAAATGCATTGGTCGCTTGAAAGAGTCTGGGAAAAAATGAATGGGCTTTTTATCAAATAAGGTCTGCAAGCTATTCAACAGGTAGGCAGCTTCTTCTTTGTCTGTGGCAATAAAAAGATGACTACTATCATGTGTCAGATAGGTTCCACTCAAAACAAAGGCTTCCTGTGCCCCCATCATTCCTACTAATTGTAGCCGTGCGGGTGTTTCTTGATTTAATGCTTTTGTTATCTCTGCTACGCGGCTATCTGCTTTGTAGGCGGCTAGTAATTTTTCTAAGTTTTTCACGGGTGCAAAGATACGGTAGTTTGTGGGGGGAAGGCAGGGATAGAGCAATTAATTTGGTGTTTTTGTAATAGGAATAAAGTTTAATGATACTGGTCAAAAACCTGTGTCAAAAAAAAACGGACAATTTTTAAAAAACTGGCTGTCAACGCTTTGTGAGTTTTCAACTTGAACTTGACACTTGAGTTTGAACTTTCTCAAATTAATGAACTGTTCTCATTCTTTATTGTTAATTTAAGGGAAATATTTATAGATTTCATCAAATTCTACTTTATGCGCCTACTAGTGATTGTATTATTATTTGGCATCCTACTACTCAGCTGCAATAGTCCAATGCCTACCACAAAAAATCTGACCACAAAAGAAAAACCAAGTACCACAACCAATTTGACAAAAACAGTTGCAGATGGAATGCCGCCAATCTATGAACATTTTGATGATCTGGCATACATTTTTCAACAACAAACAGATACGACTTATATTATTAATTTTTGGGCGACTTGGTGCAAGCCTTGTGTGGAGGAATTACCTTATTTCGAACAGTTGACAAAGAAATATCAAGGACAAAAAGTAAAGGTGATATTAGTGAGTTTAGATTTTAAAAAACAATTAGAAACCAAGTTGGTTCCTTTCTTAAAAGAACATCAAATTCAATCAGAGGTACTGGTCTTACTAGATCCTGATGCGAATGCTTGGGTAGATCAAGTAGACCCTTCTTGGTCCGGTGCCATTCCTATTACACTTGTATATAAAAATAAAGAACGGGCTTTTTACGAAGAATCCTTTGAGGATTATGCTGCCTTAGAAAAAATTGTTCAACCATTTATAAAATAGAGCAGAGAACAGAGAGCAGAGAAGCGAGACTACATCCGTTTTTAACTGACAAACTTTGTCGTTTTCTAACCGATTTCTTCTCTCTTCTCTCTCAATGAAATGGTCTCTGTTCTCTGTTCTCAAAAATTAAACATCATGAAAAAGATTTTAGGAATTATGGCCCTGTTAGTAATAGCTGCAGGCATCTTTATGGCAACAACAACTTCTTCTTCCTCTTCTCTTGGAGAGGGGCTAGCAGTAGGAGACATTGCTCCCGACTTTTCCCTTAAGAACATTGACGGTTCTATGGTTTCCTTAGCTTCCTACGAAGAGGCGAAAGGGTTCATCGTTATTTTCACTTGTAACACTTGCCCTTATGCCGTGATGTATGAAGACCGTATGATTGCCTTGCATAATAAATATGTGGATAAAGGATACCCGATCATTGCCATCAATCCAAATGACCCGAGTATCAAATCAGGAGATAGCTATGAAAAAATGCAGGAAAGAGCGGAAGAAAAGGCTTTCCCTTTTGCCTATGTATTTGATTCAAAACAGGAGGTTTTTCCAGCTTATGGAGCGACTAAAACTCCTCATGTTTATTTATTAGATAAAAACAGAACCGTCCAATATATCGGTGCTATTGATAATAATGCGCGAGACGAAGAAGCGGTTTCGACTCGTTATGTGGAAGATGCTATTGATGATTTAATTGCAGGCAAACAACCTGCGGTTACTTTTACAAAAGCGATAGGTTGCAGTATTAAGTATAAGAAAGGGTAAGCAGTCAAAATGAAAAACTAATAACTTAAGAAATTGAAAAAAGGGCTAATCTCAAAAAGATTAGCCCAAACAGAGAGAGTTATACATGAATTTTATAAAGCAAGTAACTTATTGTTACCCTTATCTTATTTTACCGTAACCTCTCCATTCTCAACGATTGGTAATTCAATCGCTGCTTCAATAGGGGTTGCGTCCTTGCCCTGTACGCTACCCATATATTGCGGTAGATCCATACCTGCCATATTAAAGAGGTCATTCAAAGGAGGTACAGACTTATACAATCCAGAAACAAACTTAGAAGTGGAATTGCCTTCTCCTTCTTTGTTGCCTCCTTCCCATACGGTAACTTTATCAATCTTAATATTCTTAATCGCCTCTACTTGCTTCTCTACTAACACCTCTAATTTATCAGCGATTAACATCAAGACTGCATCCTTAGAATTTCCACCTGTAGCATTAACAATCTTTTCAAAACCTTGCGCCTGTTTACTCAGCACTTCATACATCCCTTTTGCCTCTGCCTCTTTCTTTAAGAAAATGGCATCGGCTTCTCCTTTCGCTAAGGCTAGGATTTGAGCTGCTTCTGCCTCTGCTTCGATGACTAATTTTTGCTTAGCAATTTCCGCTTGTACAATGGCATCGGCCTGTTGGGTTGCCATTTCTTTTTTACCTCTAGCCTCTTCCGCTATCTGCTCTGCGAGATAGGCTTCCTCTAAAGCTTTAGCCGCTTGAATTTTTTCCGTAGCAGTCGCTAGTTTTAAAAATTCTGCCTCTTTCTGTCGACGTTCCGCATTAGATTCTGCTATTCTTATTTTTGCTGAATTTTCTCCATCAATCGCTTCTGCCTCTGCGGATGCCTCTCCCACTTTCCCACTTGCTTGTGCGGAAGATACTGAAATCGTTTGATCTCTTCTTGCATTGGCTTGTCCAATCGAACCATCTCTATCCTTCTCTGCTACATTCGTTTTTGCATCATTAATCGCTTTAGCAGCTGCCTCTTGTCCTAATGCATGGATATAGCCTGACTCATCCTGTATATCCGTTACGTTGACATTGATTAATGTTAAACCAATCTTTCTTAATTCTGCCCCTACATTAGTAGATACATTTGCTAAGAACTTATCTCTATCCACATTGATTTCTTCAATATCCATTGTCGCAATAACCAATCTCATTTGACCAACAATAATGTTATATGCTAAGCCTCGTATTCCATTCTGATCGATTCCTAATAAACGCTCGGCTGCATTTTGCATCACCCCTTCTTCATTAGAAATACCTACTGTAAATTGCGAAGGCACATCTACCCGTATATTTTGCTTACTTAATGCTCCTTTTAAATCTACGTCAATAGATAGCGGAATTAAGTCTAAGTACTGGTAATCTTGAATCACTGGCCATACAAATGCCGCCCCACCATGAATACATTTGGCAGAACCCTGTCCTGTGCGACCATATATCACGAGTATTTTATCAGAGGGACATCGTTTATACCTTGTGATAAACCAAAGTCCCATTAGAATGAATAGCCCCAACAAGGCTATGAAAACAAATGCTCCAACTTGTCCCATGTTTAACGTTTTTAGTGGTTAGAAAATATCTTTTTTAGAGCAGAGAATAGAGAAGAGAGAGTAGAGACTATATTCGTTTTTAACTGACAAACTTTGTCTTTTGCTAAACGATTTCTTATCTCTGTTCTCTCAATGAAATGGTCTCTGTTCTCTGCTCTCAATTTATTTAACTTGGCTGACCACCAACAATCGATCATCCAATACTTCTACTACTTTAATAAAAGATCCTGTAGGTATTGCTTCTGTTCCTTCTGTGATGGCATCCACTTCTTTTAGTGAACCTTGTATATTGATATGTACTTTTCCTTGTCCTTTATCTTTTGGAGGAATGCGTAGATATACTTCTCCTGTTTGGAAGAGTGCATCGTTAATATCTATATTCCCATCTTGATTTAATTTTGAAAATTGCCACATTAAAAACCCGACTAAAACCATTGCTAAACAACCTGAAATACTAGAAGCAATTAGCGTAGTCACCAAACTTGCCCCTGTATTAAGAGATAAAACACCTGTCCATCCAAAAAAGGTAAAAAAAGCAATGATACTTCTTGTAGAAAAAACGGTAAAATCTGCGTCTAAAGAATAATCTGCATCCGCCTCTATATCACCCGATATTTCCATGTCAGCATCCGCATCAATGCCTATCAAACTAAAGATAAACTGGATACAGAATAGCACACTAAAAACGATCGAAATACCCCAAAAGACTTGCTGGATGCCACTAAGCGCACTCCACCAGTCACCAAATGTTAGTAGTAACATGATTTAAGTTTTTATGATTAGCGGGTGAATAAAATTAGCTTTTTATCGTTATTAAAGTATCTAAAAATCAATACCTTATCAAACACTACCTCTATTAGTTTTCAAATAACTTATATCCTAAAGATAACTATAAACAAGGGTTATTTGCATATTCTATCGACTAATACGGATGAAATTTCGTCTAACTGAGTAGCCCTTTTATTATATCCTTTAATTGAGGCAAGACTTCTATTTTGAACCACTTGTTTTTGGCCATCCATATATTATTTCTTGGCGAGGGATGCGGGAGAACAAAGTAGGTCGGCAAGTATTCATGGTAGGCTTTGACCGTAGCTGTCAATGTTTTTTTTGACTGCTTTTTCAAATAATAATCTTGGGCGTATTTCCCGATTAACAAAATTAATTCCACCTCCTTTAACTGATCTAACAAAGGCTTATGCCATAAAGGCGCGCATTCTGTTCTTGGCGGTAAATCACCACTCTTCCCTTTTCCAGGATAACAAAATCCCATAGGTATAATCGCAATCTTGGAAGGATCGTAAAAAATCTCCTCTGTTATCCCCATCCAAGCTCTTAAATTCTCTCCGCTTTTATCATCCCAAGGGATGCCGGTTCTATGTACGATTGAACCCGGAGCTTGGCCTATGATTACAATTTTGCTACTTGGATGAGCAGCGACTATTGGCCTTGACCCTAGCAATAGATCATCGGCACAAACTTGACAATTTCTTATTTCTTTAAGGAGTTGATCCATTAATTGTAATAATCCGTGATGGCTAACATTTACGGGAAGTTTAGTGGATAGAAAATGGCTGACATTTATTTCTTTCTAAATGTCTGCTACTTCGCCCTTTCTATTCCCCCCGCAAGTATCAGCCATTACTTAGATCAATGATGGCTGACATTTGCGGTAAGGATCGTGGATAGCGAATGGCCGACATCTATTTCTCTTTAAGCGTAGGATATTTAATACCCAATTGCTCCAAATAAGAACCATACTTTTTATCATCATAATAAAAAGGCTCTAACTGTGGTCGGAACTCTTCATCAATTTCTTTATTTAAATAAATAGCAGGGTTATCTTCTTCTGTAATCATTGGCTTATACGCTTGCTTCATGCCCTGCTCTTCTTTGAAATATTTCCAAGCACTTTTCACCAAGTCTGGTTTTAGTAATAAATCCAAAATAGTCATCGCTTCCGCTCTGGCGCCCGCGATTACCCCTTTATGCGCAATAGGGGTAGCCATTGCGATGGCATTCGACCAATGATGTCCTTGTAGTCCTGGAATATTAGAAGGAAAGCGCATCGTAACCGTTGGCAACTTCCAAGAAATATCTCCAATATCATCAGAACCACCACTAACGAATCTTTTTGTCGGTAATCGGATCGTGTCTAACTCCACAGCAAGCCCCGTAGAGTCTCTAGGAGATTGTACTTCTTTTTGTACAGCCTTTGCCAATAGTTGATCCGCTTCACTCCATTTAGGTAAACCAACTTCTTTAATATTTTCATACATGGTTTCTGCGATCACCTGATTAAAATGTCGAGGCCATGCAGATCCTAATATTTTTTTTGACACTTTGGTGTTCGTCATAAGCGCAGCCCCTTCTGCAATTTTATTAGCTCGATCATATACTTCCATAATTTTGGGATAGGTAACATGTCGAAAGTAATACCAGATAGATGCTTTAGAAGGAACCACGTTTGGTTGATCGCCTCCATTTTTAATAACCGAATGAGATCGGTGTAAAGGATCCAAATGCTCGCGTTGATATTGCCAACCAATATTCATTAACTCAACCGCATCCGCTGCACTTCGACCTCTCCAAGGAGAACCTGCTGCATGAGCGGCTTCCCCTTCAAATTCGTATTCTACAGAAATCAATCCAGTACCTCTTGCTTGTCCATAAGACACAGATAGATTACTACTGACATGTGTAAAAATCGAAATATCTACATCATCAAAATAACCATCTCTCGTATAGAAAGCTTTAGTACCCACCAGTTCCTCTGCGACTCCTGGCCAAACGACTAAAGTACCAGAGATCCCTTCTCGTTCCATGATTTCTTTTACGGTTAGTACGGCAATAATATTTAGAGGCGAGCCCGAGTTATGCCCTTCTCCGTGTCCTGGAGCACCTTCCACAATTGGGTCATGATACGCTACTCCTGGTTTTTGAGAAGCTTTAGGTATGCAATCCAAATCACTTCCTAATGCAATCACTGGTTTTCCACTCCCCCATGTAGCCCACCAAGCAGTCGGAATTCCTGAAATTCCGTGCTCTACTTTAAAGCCATTTTCTTTGAGAATGTCTGTTAAGTATTTAGAGGTTTCTTTTTCTTGAAAGCCCAATTCTGAAAAGCTAAAGACTTTATCTACCATGACTTGCGCCATTTTTTCTTTAGACAAAATTTTATCAGATGCTTCTTTTTTTAATGCGTCAATCTTTTTTTCACTGTATTTTTGATCTTGAGCAGAGATCGTGCCTATAAAAAGAAGGCAACAGGTAAGTGTTAATATTAAGTTCTTCATGTTAGTATTTTAGTCATAGTTTATTGATCTATAACCGAAGGTAAGAAATAAATGAATATTAACGTATACTACTTGGAATTAGAATAGATAGAGCGCACAAAAACAGCACTCATTTATAAAACAACGAAATTTCATTATTCACAAACGGATTTAGTCTCTATTCCCCGCCCGCCTCACGGCAGTCGGGCTGGTCTGCTCTCGCTTCTCTACTCTGTTTTTAACGTATACTTAGCTTAAATAGGACAGATACTTGTGGATTCAAAACATTGAGCGCAATAAAGCCGTTTCACTAATAAGAGCTAGTTATGAACACTTATCAATCAATTAAGTAATCGTATTTATTTTGAAAATACACTATATATATATTCTCTTTTTACTACTTCCTTTCTTTTTAAATGGGCAAATACTCCCTACCCGTCCTGCCACTGCTTTGAATAAGGTCATCCTATATCAGGATAGCAGTTTTTTAGATCATTCCTCAACGACTTATGAAGAAGGTGCCTTATTTAATGTCTTGGAAGAATCCAGATATGAACATGAGGATGCCGCACAAAATCAAAAATTCAAGTGGTATTTCGTGCGCACTCCAGATAATAAAAAAGGTTGGATTTTTGGAGATGGTCTTGCTGTTATTCAGCCAATAGATGAAATAAAAGGAATTCTTAGCAACTACCATTTAAAAGAAATTCCCTATGATAACAGTGAAGAGCAATTAACTGCCTGGATTGCTACTATTGAAGGTAGGGATAATATGCATGAGGAAGATCATCTAAATCCAATATATAAAGAACAATATCTAGTATTGACTAGCCCATTAAAAAAATCAATTCATATTCAGTTATCTGGAGTCAGTGCAATGGGCAGTAATGAATTAAAACAGTTGCGATTTACGGACATTAATGGGGATAGTATTGCAGAAGTTATTTTAGTTAGTAATAGTATTGATAATAGTAATCCATTAGAAAGTAGATCCGTAGTTATTTATAGTTTTCAAGCAGGTACTATTGTCAAAGTTTTTGAAGAACGGATGACTTTAAGCTATAAAAACGATCAACCGTCTCCAGCCCTTTTTAAGGTGGTGGACATTGGTGACCAAACGATTAGAATCGCCTATGTAGACTATGTCGCTTGTGTGGATTATAGTCTACCCTTAGCAACAAATGAAGTGTCTAAGACCCAAGAGCGTTGTATGGAATACGTGACCTATACCTATGTATGGAAAGAGGAAGTACAGAAATTTCAACTGCTTTATGAAGAGAGTAGAACATATCTAGAAGGCATCTTAAAAGACGCTAAAGGATATGCATTAAGAAGGGAGCCAAGTTTTTTAGGTGAAGTGGTAGAACAGTTATTAGATAATGCGCCTTTGACAGTTATCAAGCATTATGAAAAGATCATTAAACGGAAAGGTCAGAAAGTGGTCGTTCCTTACTTATATGTAAAGACAGCTAGTGATAACTATGGTTATCTACATGCCGATAAAGTACAATTTATTAAAAGCGAACATGCAGCTTTACTACACCAATTCTATCAAAACCCACCTTTGCTAAAAGAAGATTGGACTACGGAAGAAACTTTTCTTTTTTTCAAAAAAGATTTAGATCAAGTTATTACTGGACAACGTTAGATAGGTGGGAAGTAATAGATAATAGGTAATCAAAATAATCTTAATTGTCAACATTCCAAACAGCATCCTACCCATCCTAAAACCCCATAAATCCTAATCAAAGTCGTTCAATAAAAAGTAGTCCGAGTCAAATGTATCGGATAAGTAGTCTCATAAAAAGCAGCCTGCCCTCTATTCCACAATAAGTAATCTAAATCGACAGACGTAAAGTCATAGCCTTTTTCTTGAAATCGCTGCTTTATTAACTCCACCGTGTGAATCGCACAAGCACGTAGTTCTATCTCTCCTTTATAGCCCGCAGGAAGTAATTGTCGATTATCAATAATAGTAGCCAGATCTGCTCGATACGTTAATATACCATCACAGCGCAACACATGCGGCACCATATTATCTGCAAAAATAGTCAATTGGTCTAAGTCTTTAAAATACCCTAATCCTTTATTCTTAAAAGCTAATGAAACATCTGCTGCGGTAATCTGCGCTCGCTTTAAAATAGGAACTTCTATATTTCCATATCGAGCCACATCATAGAAGCAGGGAATTTGCATTAATAATGTAACTAGTTTTTCAGCGGAATGATCGGCTTCTTCAAAGACCGCTTCATACTTGCCATCGAAGTTTGTTTGTAAGAAGTATCCTAACTGATTTAACGCTTGAGCAAATAATTCCATCAATTCTTGGATGGGCATTTCCCATGGTTGATTGAAAATAGCTGCACAATCTTTTCCTGTTAGTTGAACTAATTGACTTGCGGGAATGGGGCCATTTTTGTCGTAGTATTTTTTTAGTGCCTCCGCCACTGTGAAATAACCTGAACCTTCTATGTGGTTCTTTAAATGTGGGAAGTATCCTGAACCGAAGTTGATGGTTTCTAGGGTGAGGAAGAAGGCTAGGGTGTCTACTCCTTTTCCGAGATAATGGGTGTTTGGGTCTAGGGGTGGGTT